>JAQULX010000131.1 GCA_028718465.1 Dehalococcoidales bacterium
ATTGTTAAAGTGCAATACCAGGCTTAATCATTTCGCTTTAAAAGCTAAACTTTATTTGCAGGCTTTAAAAGCCAGCCTGGCTGAATTACATAAATTCCAAAACCTTACTATAGCCGTAACATGAGTATATAATATATTTACGAAAAGAAAAGCTCTTATACACCATCTTATATCACAAGGGGCTGTCCCCGTTAGAGAGGGGAGCAGACATAGCATCTACCAGAAGGGTAGACGCCGTACATCTGGCCCTCGCCATACGGAAATAGTGGATGAGCTAGCGAAAATGATTTGCCGTGACTTAGAAATACCCTGGCACAAATAAGAGGTAAAACAAATGCAATATAGAGCAATAATAAAGAAAAGTGATGGCTGGTGGATTGGATGGTTGGTTGATCTGCCTGGAGTTAATGCCCAGGAAAAAACCAGAGAAAAATTATTAGAATCTCTAAAGCTCTGTGCTGAAGATATACTTAAAACTCCATTTGAAATCAAAGATGAAGAGGAATTGGTAAAAATAGAGGTTTAAATCTCAACTATCAGAGTACGGAATACAAATACACTGTGAATTATCCGGAAACGATGACACTATCCTGATTTACCCCTTTATTTTCTTTAACCTCTTATTGGTTTCTTCAATATTAAAATACTCAGGATCAAAGTCTCCTATCCATTCCCGCATAGCCTGGATGTCGGGATCTTCATCTTCGGAGCCTTCCGGCGGAGGAGACTGTAAAATTTTCAGATATCTTTCATAACCCGGAATTCCCCCGCTATCCTCCGGTGGCGCTGCCCTTTTCCCGGAGAGACAGACCGGGTGTTTAAGCGGTTCTTCGTCCGAGATTATTTTTTCTGCCTTTAGTTCTACCTCCCAACCGTCTCCGAAGTCATATCGGTACAGCAGTTTGCTCTTCTCGGCCACCACCTCCTCGATTTTATAGCGGTAAGCATTCAGAGATTGATGGAAATCTTCCGGGTCGGGCACGCTGAAACGGGCTTCGCCTAATTGAAACTCAAACAAATGGTAGTTGTCCCAATTCATAAGCTCCTGCAATATCAGATGCAACTTATACAGGCTCATTTTGCCGGAAACCTGGAAACGACGCCAGATGGGTGGGCTGATACCTCTCAACCTGGCTCTGAATTGATAAATTGTATGGGAGGCTTTTTCCCCTGAGATCTGGCCTGAGACTATTTCCAACTGCTTTTTCTGGATTTCTTTTAATAGATGCATCGCTCTCTTATTGTCAGGATTAGCCCAGAGCGCGTTTTCGCTGAACTCTCTAGCTTTCTTTAAGTTGCCTTTCTTCAAGAAAGAGGCAGCTTCACAGGCCAGCAGAATATCCTCACCCCTTGAGAAACCCAAAATGTCCTCATCGGAGACCTTACCACTTAATAATTCTGATGTGTTCCGGGTCAGAATAAGCATCTTCTGATATTCCAGATTGTCCGGGTCCTGCTTCACGCAAATTTCCAGTTCCTTGATAGCTTCTCCGGTACGCTTTGAAAGCATGTATGCCGTGCCCAACAAATAATGGTGGGCAGATTCCAGCGGAGAAAAGCTGAGGGCTTTTTTAAGGTAATCTATAGCCGGGTCTAGCCTTTCTTGCTTTATGTTGATAAATCCTAAACTGGCATAGGCTTTTTCTTGAGCTACGGGCGTATATTTATATTTGGTTAGAATGCCCAGACAGATGTCAGTGGCCCGCTGATAATCACCTTTAGAGGCATATTCCGCACTTTCCGCCAGAAGTTTTTTTAATTCTTCAATGTCATTCATTGTTCTGTTCCAATCTTATTATTATCCTCATTATAACACTCCAGAATCCATTAAGCCGCCGGGTAAGCATTGCCTTTCTCAATAAAGGTTTAGCGATCTCTCTTTGAGTGCCGGTTAATCCCGGCAAAGACTTTATCGTCAGGCCAGCTTCGAAACTCCCAGCTGCCAGGTGGCGTAACACCACCCACGGTACCAAATTGTATATCATACTAATGCAGATTCTGATCTGCTTTTTTGTTATATCGGTGACCCTGACAGGCTGAAGGTGGTTGGGCGGTTCGGATCCGCTCATCACGACCATAAATTAGAAGCTGAAAAAGCTCCCAGGTTACGATTGCTTAAGGGCTTATTGCTAAAGGAGTTCAGTCTCCATTCACTTCCCGGATAAAGCGGTCCAGTTCCTGAAAATACGCCTCTCCACCCGCCAGATAGGTGTCGTTATGGCCGGCTCCGGAGATTATATAGAAGCGCTTATCTCCCCGTGCTGCTTCAAAAAGCGCCTGTCCGGCTTCCAGCGGAATAATCTCGTCTTTGTCTCCATGCAGCATCAGCAGGGGCGTTTCTACTTGTCCAATTTTAGATATAGAATCATATCGGGTGCCGAGGAATGACCATACCGGCAGGGATGGATAGAGACGGCGGGCCATGTAAGGTATCGATGGGAAGGCCGACTCCAATATCAGACCTGAAGGAGGATGGCGGAGCGCCATCTCAACAGCTATCGCCGATCCCAGCGACCTTCCAAAATAGATCCTGCGGTTATTCGCATTGATACGCGAATTCAGATAGCTGATAGCAGCCTCAGCGTCCAGGTAGGTGCCCCTTTCCAACGGCCGGCCGTCGCTCTGTCCGTAACCCCGGTAATCAAAGATAAAGATTGGCACCCCTGTTTTTTCATGCAGCAGCGCCAGGTTCTCCAACCGATGGCTGATGTTTCCCGCGTTGCCATGAAACCAGAGCCATGTCAGGTCTTTATCTCCCGGTACGAACCAGCCGTGGAGCTTAACTCCATCCCCGGTCATAAAATGTACATTCTCAAAAGACAGTCCGAAATTGGCTGGATCGCCTTCGGAATCCCGGATGGGAAAGTAAATGAATTGGGCTTCTATTTGCTCCCGAAACATAATCACGAGACCTGCAATGATCAATAGCAGAACGGCCAGCCCGAGAAGGAGTAAGCTGAAAGTATGGTGACGCTTGAAAAAAGCATTTCTCAAACCAGTCTGTCCGTTATGGTTTATTTCATAACAGAAAGCGCAAAAATTGGCGCCGGTCAACAGGGTCTAATTGTATTTTATGATGCTGTCATTTATCTGGCTCCCATGGCTTGAGATATCCGGAGAGCATACTCTTTGACAACCGGAGCCAGATCGTTTAAACGTTGCTTGCTTATGCGGGCTGTCTGTCCTATCACTGAAACGGCGGCAACTACTCGTCCCTCCCAATCCCTGATAGGGGCAGCGACTGATCTTAAGCCTGACTCGTTTTCCTCGTCGTCGAAAGCCACGCCGTTTTGTCTGATATTGTTCATCTCTTTTACTAACTGGTCCTTATCTGTTATCGTATTGCCGGTCCTGGGAACCAGCACCATGCTGTTTACATAATTATTGAATTCCTTATCGGACATATAAGCCAGGAATATCTTCCCGACTCCGGTGTAATACAGTCCCAGTGCGCTGGCATCAGGGGCTACGTTCAACAGCCTGTCTCTGTTGATCGCATCGATATTTATTGCTACGTGACCTCTCCTTACTGCCAGGAATACCGCTTCATTGACTGTTTGGCTTAAATCATGGAGGTAGGGAGAGGCCGCGGTCCGGATATTGAGTTTTTTCCTTATGATGCTAATAAATTCTGTTAATTTGGCTGGATGGACGAAGTACTTGCCTCTTTTTTCCGGTTGCAAAAGGTATCCTCTCTTAACCAGTGTGGATGTGATCCGGTGAGCCGTGGGATAGGTAATCCCGGTCCTTTCCGATACATCGTTAATACTGAGCTCTTCTTCACTATGAAGAAACAATTCAAGTATTTCAAAGGCTTTGTTTATCGCATCCAATGTAATATCTCCGTAATTTTGATATTATTGTCCATATGAAGTAGATAATTACGCTAATTATATCCGGTATAATAATACCAAGTCAACATAAGATTGTTCACATCTTAAAATACAAACAATATATAAGCAAAAAAAGCTGACGCTGAGATGGTAACGTAAATCATATAACTCATTTTTAAAACCGAGAACAACAGCCTGTTCCCTGGCTGACCTGGCGAAAGGATCGCTGACGTTCTTAAATAAAGGTTACTCAAGGTTAAAATTATCAATTTATTAGGTGTTCTTTAACCTTAACAACAAGTTTGGTCCCTTTAAAAAGCAGGCAGGGCTAACCCTGTCTGAGTTTATGCCTGAAGGTCAGTTCCCCGAATATTGACACTCGTGCTTTAATTGTATTATAGTCAATATACATCTGCAATATAATAATATACATTCATAATATGGATCAACATTTCATGTACTATTCCGGCTTTTCAGAATCCAGGATAACCAGGCTCATTTGAAAAGCGTACTGTTCCGGGTCATATAGTGCAGACAAAATTTCTTTTGGAGAAGGATATTGGAAAAGACACCTGAACAATTATATGAAGAGAGAGAAAAACGAGTTACCGATACTATACAGTTAAAGGTTCCGGACAGAGTACCGGTAATGATTGAGTTCAGCTATTTCCCGGCTAAATATACCGGGATCACTTGCGAGGCGGCTTTTTATGATTTTGATTTGTGGTTGAAAGCCTATACCAAAACCGTGCAGGACTATGCTCCGGATGTCGTTCAACTTTTGCCCTTCTTTCCCGGAACATTCTACGATATCCTGGAATCAAAACAACTCAAATTGCCCGGACATGGTGTTGATCCGAACCATTCTCAGCAATTTATCGAAGGTGAGTTCCTGAAGGCGGATGAGTACGATGCTTTAATGGAAGACCGTACTGACTTCAACCTGCGGTATTTCTTACCCAGGATATTTGGGGCTCTACAGCCTTTCAGCCGGATACCGCCTTTTTGTGACACTACATTCAGTTATTTCGAGGTCGCGGCTCTGGCTGAATCTCTTTTTAATCCGGAAATTTCCGGAGCTCTTAAGAAATTACTGGAAGCCGGAGAGGTGATGTCCAGGTATCGTTCTCAGATGGACTCTTTCAACAAGGAAATAGAAAACCTGGGATTCCCTCTGTACGGAGTCCCCGGAGCGCACATACCCTTTGATCATATCTCCTACCATATGCGGGGCATGCGGGGGACGTACCTTGATATGTACAGGCAGCCGGACAAGCTGATCGAGGTTTTTGACTGGATGATGCCGCTGCAAATTAAGAAAGCCCTGGCCCACGCCAAAACAAGCGGCCGGAAAAGGGTCTTTTTCGCGCTACACCGGGGGGCTGATAATTTCATGTCAGCCAAGCAATTTGAAAAATTCTACTGGCCTTACGCTAAAAAGATGGTCCTGGCGCTGCTGGATGAGGGACTGACACCCTGTCTTTTCCTGGAAGGTGACTATACCTCCCGGCTGGAATATTTCCTGGAATTGCCCAGGGGGAAAGTCCTGGGCCGATTTGATTCGGTGGATATCTTTAGAGCCAAAGAGGTATTACACGATCATATGTGTATCATGGGCAATGTGCCGGTCTCCATTTTACAGACAGGCACTCCTCAGGATGTTGAAGCTTACTGTAAGAAGCTGATCGATATCGTGGGTAAAGACGGCGGCTTGATTGTTGCTCCCAGGAGTACTCCGGATGAAGCCAGACCGGAAAATCTCAAAGCCATGGTCGATTTTACCAGGAAGTACGGCGTCTATAAATAATACTCAGAAAACCCAGGCTCTATTCATCCTGGGTGTATTTTACGCTGCTATTTCTCCTGGTTTCTTTGACAAAAACTAAAAGCAGGACCCCTGCTGCGGCCAGGGCAGCCCAGAAAATAAACGGCCATATGATGCCCTGCTGGCTGTACGGCAGGCTGTTACCGATCGGTGGTGATAATGTCCGGCCGACTAAGGACGTGGCCAGCAGCAGCCCTATCGCTGTACCGGAGTAGTTCGATTCAAACCGGGTCGTCTCAACGCTCAAAGTAAACAAGAGGGCTGAATTTACCTGTGAAAAGCTGCCGGCCAGGATTACCAGAATCCAGACCGCCTCATTATAAACTACTGACAGCAAACCGACCCCGATGGCAGCGAAAATGAATGATACCAGGAGAAAGATTTTTCGGGCGCCGATCCTGTCTGATAGTAACGTTATCGGCAGAACACAAAAAATGCTGGCTGCGTTATAAACTGCCAATACCCCACCGGCTCCTACGACGTTCCATCCGTGTTCTTCCAGGTGATAGGGTAAAAACCCCTGCATTCCCATTATGCAGCCTTGATATAAAAACAGAGACAGTCCGAAAATCCAGAGGGCTTTAATACGGACGAGGTGCTTGAATGCCTCGCGGAAAGGGACTGTACTATGATTACTGAACGACTTTATAGATTCGGGTTCTTTGATGATGAACCACCAGATCAAACATAACAGGATAGAAATCGCTCCGTACAGGAATAATACGTTCCTCCAGCCCCCCAGCAGCGGTGAAAGCAAGGTGGCGCTGATCATTGAACCCAGCATCATGCCGAATCCTCCACCGGTTGCCAGAAAACCCTGCGCCAGCGCTCCCTTTTGTTTTACCAGGCAGGCGCTGCCCATTATAGTTACCCCGGGCAGCATCGCCGAACTGATGATGCCCCATAAAAAAGTGGTAGCCAGAAGAGTATAATAATCACCGGAGAGACCTCTCAGGGCGCCGGTTAAACCACTCAAAATGCCTATGATGACTATGGTGCGTTTATTTCCCAGTCTATCGCTGAGAATTCCTCCAAGCGGAGCGACGAAGATACTGCCCAGGGAAAAAACGCCCCAGATGAAACCTATTTGCGACAGGTTAAGGTTAAGGTCCTGGGAGATTTCTTTGAAAAGTACCGGCATGCTCGTCATGGGTACGGCTGAAACCATACCCAATGTTAAAGCCGCAAAGACCAATGTCGACCAGTTGTTTTGCGCGGGCTTAATCTGGGTTTCCACTACCAATTATTATCCATTTCCCGAATACCAGGACCGGGTTATTACCTATTTTTCAATGCAGATCATAAAACGGGGAGCCGGTAGGCCTTCGCTGCCGTATCATGGAAAAGGGCCCTTTTCTCTTCACTCGAAAAGTCCTCTGCAATGCGCTTGAAAGCGTTCCACAAGATGGTATACGAATAAGACCTTTTATCGACCGGGAAATTGCTTTCAAACATACACCGGTTAACTCCGAACTTCTCGATGCACCATAGAAAATAAGGGGCAAAGGCTTCGGCCAGCGCAATCGAGCCCGGCGGCTGCTCTTTTTCATACCAGCCGAATCCGTTGATTCCCATTCCCAGGCCCCCCAGCTTTATGAATACATTCCCGCAATCCGCCAGGGCAGCGATCCCTTTCTGCCATTCGCGAAATACCTCATCACGCTTTCCGGCATAGGGACCGTCGCCGAGCGGGCCTCCGGCGTGGTCGACAATAATCACGGTATCAGGGAAGGTTTTT
>JAQULX010000132.1 GCA_028718465.1 Dehalococcoidales bacterium
GGACAACAAATAATAACAAATAGACTGTTTATTAAGTTGTAATAAATATTGATGAAAGATAAAATCTAGAGGTTATGCGTTGATCATATACGTAAATATTGTCTTTAACAATACATAAAAAGGTTTCATTTCAATAAAGAAAAAGTTTAGCTATAATCAACTTTACATATGATATATAATAGAAATATTATTCTTGTGGCTTAAGATATCCCAGTTTTGTGGCTTCATATACTGCCGCCATACGGTTATTAACCCCTAATTTTTGGAAAATATTGTGGGTATGGGTCTTCACAGTACCTTCACTAATTGAAAGCTCCGAAGCCATGTCTTTTGTAGCTAACCCCTTAGCCGTTAATTTTAATATTTCAAGTTCACGACTTGAAAATGGTCCAACCTCATGGACTTGCCGAGATAATGATCTGTATTGATCTATGACTTTAGTTGCCACAGAGGGATTAATTATTGTCTCGCCTCTGCTAACAGCTCTAATGGAATTAAAAATTTCCTCTCGGGGAGTATCTTTCAAAAGGTAGGCTTGAGCTCCGGCTTCAATCCCTTTAAAAATATAATCATCATTATCATAAGTGGTAAGTATTACAAATTTGATATCTGGATTAAGACTGCGTATTTTTCTCATCACCTCTACGCCGTCAACTTCAGGCATTCGTAAATCTATCAGCATTACATCTGGATGAAGGTTGATTGCCATATCAATTGCTTCAAGGCCATTCCTGGCTTCGCCAACTATGTTAAAGTCAGGTTCACGGCCAAGCATACTGGATAATCCCTCCCTGACAACAGGATGATCATCTGCTATTATAATGTTAATTCTATCCATGTGACTCCTTTCTGAAAAAGGGTAATTTCACAGAAATTTGGGTTCCATTGCCTTTTTCGCTTTTAATTATCAATGAGCCGCCAAATAATAAAGCTCGCTCCTTCATACTGGTCAAACCAAAAGAATTTTCCTTAATATCGTCTATATTAAAACCTATACCGTTGTCCTCGATACTTAATTCGATTTCATCCGGAAGGTGGCAAAGAACAATATCTACTCGCCCAGCTTTGGCATGTTTTCTTATGTTGAACAGGGATTCTCGCAGGATTAGTAACAGGGTGTTTTCGATTCCAGGAGTCATATATGCCTGTTTCCCATTCGACTCGAACTTAGCCTCTATACCGGAATCATGAATAAAATTATTCACTTCAATTTGAATGCATTCTATTAAAGAATTTTTTTCTAATTGCTGTGGACGTAAAGCCCAGACTGATCTTCTGGCTTCATTTAGGCTGTCCCGTGCCAACTGTCTGGCTCTGTTTAAATGCTCTCGTGCCCTCGATGCATCTGAACTAAAGACCTGATCAGCACCCTCAAGCTGAAGAATAATACCGGCAAACCCCTGGGCTAAAGTATCATGGATCTCTCGCGCTAAACGATTACGTTCTTCCATGATACCTGAGTTTCGTATTTCCTGATATAACTGTGCATTAATAATAGCGATAGCTAATTGATCTGCCACTTTCCTTGCGGTAAATAGGTCAATCTCATCGAAGGCATTCAATTCTTCACTTTCAATATTAATAATTCCTAATAATCTGCTCCCTGCGATTATCGGAACTGCAATCTCAGATTTAGTGTTTGTGTTTCTCCTGAAACCTGGTTGTCCTTCTGATGTTATATCATTAATCAGCATGGGCTCTCTGTTCCTGGACACATAACTTACCAAACCTTCAATTTCATCTATCTCTAACCCAATAGGAACCGGATGGTCATTTTTTCTTGCTTCATATATAGAAACTATACTCTTAGACTGGTTATCAACTAAGAGGATATGAACATTGTAATGAAAGGTTGAATCTAACGAATTTACAACGAAAGGGAACAATTCCTCTATATTTAAAATGGAACTAATTTTTTGTCCGATTTCATTTACAGATTGGAGATGTTCGGTTTTTCTGCGTTCACTCCTTGTCCTTTCTTCAACCTTTTTCTCCAAATCTGCATAAGAATTTTGTAATTCTGATGCCATCATATTAAATTGGGATGCCAACTCATCAATTTCCCCACCCCCCTTGATATCAACTCTATGCTCAAAATTACCTCTTGCTATTATGCGGGAGCTTTCAGTGAGAGAAGATATAGGTTTAGTGACTGTTTTGGCTAACCAGTAAGCAAGCCCAATTGAAAAACAAAGAGTAAGAATAAGGGCTAATATCAGAAAATTTTGTACTGAATTATATTGTTGTTCAATGAAAAGTTTGGCCTCAATACTGTCTGAGGTTATTTGATATTGAATATCTTTTGATAGGGCTCTAAGTTCACTTACGTTAATAACAGCTGCTATTATATACCGACTTTCTCGTGTTTGGAATTTATATTCAGTTACATCGATTGGAACAACGTATGCTGTCTGATCTACGGGAAGCATATACATAAACTTAAATTGTGACTGTCCGTCGCTCTCCTGCCAAAAGTAATATGCCCCCATTAGACCGTTCTCCAAAGATAAACTATGTAATTTGAATTGGTCTTCTGCCAAATCGCTGAATTTTTTGTTTAGAAATTTGGGATCGGGATATAATCTGATGACGGCATCTTCTAATCTCGATACGTGTGTTTCTTCGTATAAAAAAGTATACCCGGTATTACCAATATGTTGAACTGCAAAGCTGAATAGAGCTAGATCCCGATAAATTAATTCGGGATCAATACCAGGATGTTGAAGAAAATATATTGAGACATCCTTGGCAACATCATAAGCCTTTTCTCGTAATTGTTGTTTACCTACAATTTCCAGAGCGTCTTCGGTAGCTTTGGCGGCTCTCAATCCTAAACTTGAAGTATTGTTTCCAGCAAAGGTACCAATGTCCTGTATACTGGAGATAGTAACAAAAGAAATTATGCCGAAACTTATAAATGATAGAGCCAAAAAGCAGAAAAGAAAACGTGTCCTGAGGCTGAATCTTAACCAAATATTTTTTAAAGAATTAAATCTCATTAATTACTCTTATCTCTACTTGGATTCATCTGGGTAGCTAAAACTAATAGTCCCTAAAAAACAAAAACCGGCCTGAACTTATCGGCTGGTTTCACCGTTAACTTCATTCTGCTCAAGTTAACGTGATATGGTTGGTAGCTCATCACTACTTTAGTTCCTGAAGGCTTATTTCATAATCGACGTTCGTAATTATAATGCTAGTATTACTGGAAAGCAAATGGTATCGCTCATATCAAGCCTCATGTGTGAAATCGCCTCCGGTTAATTTGTAAGAGAAGGGAGATTGCATATCATCCGCTACCGGTTGTTCTTCTTTTGCGGCACTTCCACCATCACATTACGGGCCACATGGACCTGACACCGCTGCACCTTGCTTTGGGGAGATCCTTCCTGATGACTTTCTCTAAACCCGGTAAAACGTCCATGATATCCGAAGTGACTGTTTGACTCTCCAGACCCAATGACCTTTTTATCCTCGTATTCACCCAGATAAAAATGTTATTGAGTAAGGGACCATGTCGAGCAGCGAAAGGATGAGCATAAACGAACGAAGAAAATACCTGAGTCTTTTTTTGCCGGGGTATGTCTAATCGAGGCAACAGGAACTCAGCCAATTATTGACAGAGATAGGAGAGATGACCGGGCTGCTCCTGGACCGTAGCTGCCCTGGCCGTAAGAACGATAACCTGACTTCGGCCTAAGCCGTTTTGGTCTTACAGCTTGCCCGGGGGTTATTTCACGGCCAATTTTGGAAGGTACATATAAGTTCATCTGGCTGCAATATTTCAGCTAACTATTTTTTGAACGTCTCAATATTCGGATAGTAACAGTCTTCCTGGAACCTGAAGTTGCATCATGCTTCAAGGTAATTTTCACAGGGAGTTCGTTTACGAGACTATCATTAGTCTGTTCGAAAGTCAGTTCGACAACGTCACAATCGTTTTGTTCTTTATCAATTTCGACTGACTGGATAAGCTCTAAGCCATTTTCATTTTTCTCGGAGATATTCAGGTCTCCTGTTGTTACTGAAGATGGGTCCCGGGCTGGAGAAACACCATCAACTGCTGCTACATTAGCTAAAGCCCGGATTCTTCGTCTCCGTAATAAGTAGAAGGCTATACAAATCAAAATGGCAATTATGGCGCCTGTTATGGTGATAAACATGCTCCAACTTATTAACGGGGTGTCATTTAATATTATTGCAAACAAGGTAAAGTGACTGATCTGTGCAGTGATGACATGATTCATAGTATCTACCTGGCTATACAGTTTAACCCAATCGTCCCTCTGGACATCATAATAAGCAATCACCAGATTATCTTCGGGGGTCCCCTGTGGTACTGCCGAGGGATCATACTTGATAGTCAGGCTGATAGGATGAGAGAAAGAGCTTCCTTCCGGAAGACATTCAAATGCGGCGATTACAAACTGCTTGCTCTCCATATTATCGGGTAAGCTGGTGTGTTTCAGGCTAATCGACTTGATAGCATTACCTTCCTTATCCAGAGCCTGGGTACCCCGCAAAATATCCAAACGGGCTATATATTCATTATTTTTGGGAGATGCCTTCTGTTCCTGAAAGTCAATTTCCAGAATCCCCAGTTCATCAATGCATTCCTGAAGATCGAAGACTATTGACTGGGATGAATTATTACTTACTTGCTGCGATTCCGAAATTGGAAGGACGGTATTTATGCCTTCCTGGCTGTCGGACGAGAGAGCGGATGTCTTTTGAGGCGTCAGGCTGGATATTTGAGAGGGCAGGGCACTGGACATTGAGGGGGCAGGCGCATCAGTCTTACTGGTTACCATTATATTTCCATTCTGTATATTCACATTATCAATTATGACCCCGGAGTCATTTGATATCTTGCCATCGGTTATGGTTATAGCCGCCTGACCGCTGACATCCGGTTTTGCCTTCATATGGATAGTGCAGAGAACACCACCTTCAGACGGCCCCCCTTTGCTTTGTCCCATAACGGCGATGCCAAAAATCGAGACCCTTCCTGCTGCATTATCAATCTCCGGGCCTGGAAACATTAATGTTGTACAGCCATGAGATTTTGCCCAGTCTTGAAAAAAACTTCCTTCAGTAATACCGGTACATTGTAATAAATCTTTATTGAAACCAAGGCCCAGGTTAGCACCCCGCAACATGGCATCGGTCGCTTCTATAATAATTGATATATCAAAGCTATTACCCGGGTTCACGATCTGACTGGCTGGAGAAATCTTCAAACTAGCAATGGTATTGGGACTAACCGGCGAGATGAAAGTGAAACCCGGTTTGGATACAGTCCCATACGGAGTAGTAACTCTGATTGAACCGGAAGCGCCTTTACCAAGGACCGCGGTGATCATTGCGGAAGATTTTACCTTATAGCTTGAAGCCGGGATGCCTCCAAAGCTGACCGAGCTGGCGCTTGTAAAATTCGTTCCATGAATAACGACGGTATCGCCTTCCCTGCCGGATATTGGCGAAAAGGATGTGATTGCAGGGACAGAATTTTTAAAAGTAAATCCGGATTTTGTGGCAGTCCCGCCCTGAGTGGTCACTTTAACCAGACCGGAGGAGCCGCTTCCTACCACAGCCGTTATTCTGGTAGAAGATTTTACATTGAAACTGGCCACTGGAGTATTGCCGAAATGTACTGAAGTAGCATTGGTGAAATTGGTGCCATTAATGGTAACCGTATCTCCGCTTTTAGCGGAGGTGGGACTGAAGGAGGTTATGGCAGGCGATTGTATAAAGGTAAAACCGCTTTTTGTGGCAATGCCTTTTGAAGTAGTAACACTGACAGAACCGGAAGTTCCTGTCCCCACAATAGCTGAAATCCGGGAAGATGAATTCACATTAAAGCTTTGGGCAGGAGTACCACCGAAGTTGACTACCGTAGCTCCGTTGAAGTTGCTGCCGTAAATCGTGACGGAAGCACCCTTCCAGGCAGAGGCAGGAGTGAAGCCTGATATACTCGGAGCCGGTGTTAGTGTGGGGGTTGGAGTTGGAGTTCCGGTGCCTGGTGCCAGGTGACTTCCAACTACAACCAGATCACCAATATCAACTGCCCCATCCTTGTTTACATCTGCCCTGACCCACCCGGGGGTACCGGTTTCGCCCAAATGCTGATTAATCACCTCTATATCCAGGTAATTACATTGTCCGTCCTCATTTACATCCCAGTCCGGGGAAGTCGAAGTCGGCGTTGGTGTAGGTGTAGGGGTCGGTGTGCCTGATGGATCAGGCGGTAGGTCCACAACTATATAATTAACCTTTAGTTCTTCATCGCTGCCGCCGGCATTGGTAGCGGTCAGTCTCACGCTGTAAGTCCCGGGACCAGCATAGGTGTAGGAAGGGTTCCGGTCAGCGCTATCAATAATACCGTTATTATCAAAGTCCCAGGCCCAGGAAGTGGGCGACCCAGTAGATTGATCGGTAAACAGGACAGTCAGCGGGGCGTCTCCGGACGTGGTATTCGCGCTGAAGTCTGCTGCCAGAGTGGGCGGCTGTGCGCTGTAAATAATCAGTTCACTAACGATTTGGCCGGAAAGCCCGGTAGTAGTGGGATATTCGCCGTTATAGTAATACCAGTACTCAGGGTCAGCAGCTTCATGCCAGTCCCAGTTGCCGAAGGCATGAATCCCCCAGGGATTGGTCGAATCATCGGCAAACCAGATAAGCCGCATCCCTTCACTATAGCCACTGTCGGGATACAGCCCGTTCTTACACCAGGTCAGCACCATAGGCCCTTCCCGGGAGGAATACTGGTAGACATTCTTGTAGGCAAAGGTCCTGTTCCAGCCATCGGAAGACTTGACCTTGAGGGTGTCCCCGCTGCTCATCCCCCCCACCAGGTCGCACAGGTCGGTGAGGTTGGTCCCCAGCAAGGCCCCCATATCCTTGGTATCCACATTGGTATCTTCCTCGGGGTTCCAGCGGAGCATCTCCTGGACCTGGGGGTCGGGGTCATCCACGAAGACCGGCCCCTGATGATAGTAATGGGTAGTCCCATCCCCCATCACCGGCAGGTTGTCCCGCATCCACTGGTAGGTCACCGTCCTCTGATTGAGAACGGTAACTCCGTCATTAGCCAGCCTGGTAATTTCAACCGCGAAGGTTGGAGCAGCTAATATTGTTTTTGCCGGAATCAGTATTGCCAGACTGAGTCCAATAAGAACCAGGTAAAATATTTTGACAAGACTGCTCTTAAACAATCTGTTTCTCCCGAATACCGGTTTGAGTAAACGATGTTTAAAGAAATGAAATCACGGAGGAAGGATTTATGTTAGTTATATTAATACAAGGCATTAGTATAGTCAACAGG
>JAQULX010000133.1 GCA_028718465.1 Dehalococcoidales bacterium
TAAACGTGGACATCCAGGAGGGTGATGTCGTTTCGTCGTCTGCTGTGATGAACGCCGCAGCGCCGTTATACATCATCGATACTGACAGCATGAAAGTTACCGCTCAAATAGACGAGATAGATATACCCGGCATAAAGCTGGATCAGCAAGTCATTATCAAGCTGGACTCGGCGCCTGACGTTCAATATGCAGGCACCGTTGAATCAATCTCCATGGCTCCGGTAGCTAACCCGCAGAATACCGGCGTGATCGTCTATGAAGTCAAGGTCGGTTTTAATAGTCCGCCTCCCCTGGAGGTTAAGCAGGGCATGAGCGCCACGGTCGATATTATCCTCGACGAGAGGAAAGACGTTCTGGTTGTACCCAGCCGGGCAATCAAACAGGACGCTCAGGGGAATCCGGTGATCAACATCATGGCAAATGATACTATCGAAACACGTCAGGTGCAGGTCGGCATTACCGACGGCATCAATACGGAAATCACCGGCGGGATTAACGCAGGAGAAACGGTTATCATCACACGCACCGGTGAAACCCTGAATATTTTCGGGCAGTAGCGCGGGTAATTTGTGATTGATTAAGCCCGAAATATCGAAGAAGCCATGATTGAACTAAAAAATATCGCCAAAACTTATCGCATGGGAAAAGTACATGTTCAGGCGCTGAGGGGCGTCGACCTGATCGTGCGTCAGGGAGAGATGGTCGCCATTATCGGCGCATCCGGCTCTGGCAAGTCAACCCTGATGAACATTATCGGGTGCCTGGATAAACCCACTTCGGGCCAGTACTTTCTGGATGGGGACGAGGTAGGATGCCTGAGCGATGACCGGCTGGCTGAGCTCAGAAATAGAAAACTGGGTTTTGTGTTCCAGCAATATAATCTTCTGCCCCGCATCAACGCCCTGGCCAATGTCGAACTGCCTTTGATATACAGCGGCATACTGCAAAAACACAAGAGGGCAAAGGAAGCACTGGAAAGGGTAGGTCTGGGGCAAAGGCTCCATCACAAGCCGACTGAAATGTCCGGCGGCGAGCAGCAAAGGGTGGCAATCGCCCGCGCTCTCATTAACAATCCTTCCCTGATACTGGCAGACGAACCTACCGGAAATCTGGATACCGTAGCCTCAAGTGAAATTATGAATATCTTTTTACAGCTTCACAGCGAGGGTATGACTGTAGTGCTTATTACCCACGAAATGGATATTGCCCAACAAGCCGACAGGATCATCCGCATCATGGACGGGAAAATCATCTCGGATAAGATAATTAAACCAACCGTGGAACATACGGAACCAGGTGGTCTGAATTGAACTTTTTAGAATCTTTCAACATGTCGGTCCGTTCGCTGCTGACCAACAAACTGCGCTCATTCCTGACAATGCTGGGCATAATTATCGGAGTCGGATCGGTCATCGCGCTGATGTCTATCGGGCGGGGCGCCCAGGCCAGCATCCTCTCCACTTATGACCGCTTGGGCACCAATATGCTGGTAGTAGTTCCCTCCTCCGGAGAAGCCAGCACCGGTATGGCCGGCTTCGCACTGACTACACCCACTTTGACGCTGACAGATGCCGAGGCTATTGAGAGGGCTTATGGAGTTACCAGCATCTCTCCAACCAATGAAAGCTTCGTCATGGTATCCACCGCCAACGAAGAGAAGTATGCCGTGATCGAAGGTGTCACGCCTGCCTATCTGGATGTGATGAACCATACTCTGGACAGAGGTCAGTTTATTGCCCAGCATGATGTTTCCGTCAGGGCAATGACAATAGTGCTGGGCTCCGAAACAGCTACCTCGCTTTTCGGAGACCGCGATCCGATCGGCCAGACTGTGAAAATGAAAGGACTCCGCTTTACGGTGATTGGAGTGCTTGAGGCAGTCGGCGGCTCGATGATGGGAATCAGTATGGATAACGTCGTTTATGTCCCGATCACCACTTTCCAGACGCGGTTGTTCCCTCAACGCACTGCCACCGGCGAGGATTCCGTGCAATCGATATCCGTCAGAGTCACCAATACCGATGTAATGCCTGATACGATGGATGATATTAAAAGTATCCTGAGAAGGCAGCACCGTATCACGGCCGATGAGAAGGATGATTTTTCTATTATCACCCAGGACCAGGTAGTGGACATTATTAACCAGGTCACGGGAGTATTCAGCATCTTCCTGGGAGCAATCGCCAGTATTTCCCTGGTGGTGGGCGGCATCGGGATTATGAATATCATGCTGGTTTCTGTTACCGAAAGGACCCGGGAAGTCGGCATTCGCAAGGCTGTGGGCGCCAAGAGGCGGGATATCCTGGTGCAGTTCTTGCTTGAAGCCGGTGTTTTAAGCCTTATCGGCGGAGCTTTCGGAGTCCTGGGGGGCTGGGCGGTCTCCTTTTTGGTCTCTCAGATCCCGATCAGCGGCATGACGATCCAATCCCTGGTTACTCCGGATATAGTGGCGCTGGCGCTGGGGGTTTCCCTGGTTATCGGCCTGACTTCAGGCATATACCCGGCAATGAGGGCTGCCAGGTTGAATCCGATAGACGCGCTGCATTACCAGTAATCAAACTTTTCTCCCATTGCATTTCTCTGAACAGACATAGTATAGTATTACTATGAATTGGTTGGACATTGTTCTGATAATACTCCTGGTAAGCGCCGCCGTCAGCGGATTGTTCAGCGGACTGATCAAGATGGTACTCTCACTGGCCGGATTGGTCGTGGGGGTGATAATTGCCGGGCGCACCTATATCCCCCTGGCCGAAAATCTAACTTTTATTTCCAACGATAGCGCAGCCCGCATCGTTGCTTTTGCGCTTATTTTCCTGGCTATAATATTAATCGCCTTTTTACTGGGCATATTATTAACCAGGCTGATTTCGGCTATTCTTTTAGGCTGGTTAAACCGGGTAGGAGGAGCTTTCTTCGGATTATTACTGGGCGCTTTCTTCATCTCTGCGATTCTGACTCTCTGGGTTAAATACATCGGGGCCGGCGATACTATTATCGCATCAGCAATGGCTTCCTTTTTACTGGACCGCTTCCCGATGGCGCTGGCCCTACTACCTGAAGAGTTCGCCTCCGTCCACGAGTTCTTCCACTAACACGGCTGCCTTTGCAGCCGGGCAAAACAGGCCCTTGTCCCCGGTTCAATATTATCAAAGCTGCCGCAGTATTCCATTACGATCGTCCAAATAACAGTAACCAGAAACCCACAGCGAGTTTCTGGTTACTGTATATCTTTCGTATAGAAGGCCTGGATCAGACCAGGCCTATAATCGGGCTTTTATTTTTCCGGCTTGGGAGCGTCAACCGGGCAGACCTCAGCGCACTTGCCGCATTCAGTGCATTTTTCCGGATCAATGACGAAGGTGGTATCGCCTTCTTTAATTGCCTCGTTCGGACATTCGGACTCACAGGCCCCGCAGCTAATACAGTCTTCACTAATTTTATAAGCCATCTATGTTACCTCCTCAGAATATTGTCAAATAAATCTATGCATTTGTCAAATAATTTAACCTTTGCTGCCAAACTTCTTTTTTAAAGCTACAGCTACGGCTTTCGGCACCAGCTCGTCAATACTGGCTCCCAGGCTGGCAGCTTCTTTAAGCAGGCTGGAGCTGACAAACTGGTATTCTACCGAAGACATCAGGCAAATCTGTTCGATATCCGGGAAAAGCTTCCGGTTCATCATAGACAGAGTGAATTCTTTCTCGAAATCGCCGCCCATGCGTAATCCCCTTACCATGACCCCGGCATTAACTCTCCTGGCAAATGTCCCGGTAAGCTCGGAATAGGTCATCACTTCAATATTGGGGATGCCGGAGACTGACTCCCTGGCCAGCTGTAATCTTTCTTCAGTGTTAAACAAGAGCATCTTTTCGGCCGGAAGATGATAAATTCCGATAATCAATTTTTCAAACAATTTACTGGCACGTATCGCAATGTCCAGATGCCCGTTGGTCAACGGGTCGAAGCTTCCCGGATAAATTGCAACTGTCACGCTATGTCCTCCTTATGATAAATGGCAATACAACTATCCCCATGGCGCCTTTCTTTGATCAAGCTTAACGGTGGATAGACCGGCTCCAATGTGAGATGAGATGAATGGGTTACAACAACGATTGTCTGTGCTCCTACCAATCCGGATTTCGCTAACCTGGATATCGTTTCGCCGATAGCCAGGTTGCGGTACGGCGGGTCCATGATTATAATGCTGTACTCTTTATCAAGAAAGGAAATAGCATTCTCCACCTCACAGCAGTAAACATGAGCCCGGTCGCTCAGCCTTGTTTTCTCCAAATTTCGCTTTATTATATCACAACACCGTCTCTGCCGGTCAACAAAATCAGCCCACCCGGCCCCCCGGCTCAAGGCCTCAATCCCCATGGCTCCGGTACCCGAATACAGGTCCAGAACCAGGGACCAGTCGCCAGCCAGGTTCTCAAGTATGGAAAAGATCGCTCCCCTGACCAGATCAGTGGCCGGGCGAGTACTCCTCCTGTCCGGCCCGATTAATTGATGCCCTTTGGCAGTACCGGCAATTACGCGCATAATCCGGTATTTAACCTGTACCTTCTGAATTAGGCCTGCATTATAGCATGAAAAGCCCACTCCATTATATCAGATGCGCCGGGCTGTCTCTAATAAAACAGACATAAACATCCTGTATAATTTTGTTACACCGTCGGTTTTGGAAGTTGACATACTTGATTCAAAAGTGAATAATATATGAGAGTAAAGACGGCAGACGACAAACCCGAAGTATTTTAGAGTATTAGAAACCGGATATAATCTTTAAGCCCTTAAAAGCTTCCATATGTAAATATACCGAGTGTATTGGATTACCCGTCCGCAGACTATAAATAACGCAAGAAGTTTATCAGATAGATAGTTTGTCATGCTGGAGGCCTGAAAAGACTTCCTTAGCTTTGCCGCTAACATCGGATAACGTGCGGGTACTCATCGGGTATTCGTGTACTACCGGAAGCCCGGAGCATCTGGAGACAGGGCTGAATTAATCAGGCTATTATTTTGTTCGTTACATATTAATACTGTTTGCAAACCGCCCGACTTGCCTGAATAATCACTGGGGGTTATCTTGCTAACCGAATACGGATATATTGGGCTATTTTTATTAGTAACCATCGGCGTAGCCGCCGCTATGGTCCTGACACCGGTCCTGCTCAGGCTGATCGGACTTATCCCCCATAAACCGAACTCAGTGAAAAACGCTCCGTTTGAGTGCGGCATGGATACCATCGGCAAGACCTGGGTCAGATTCAATTTCCGTTATTATTTTTATGCCTTGATGTTCGTAGTCCTGGATGTCCTGGTATTATTCCTTTACCCGTGGGCGATAAGCGTGAGACAGTCCGGCCTGGCAGGACTGATAGCTATCGGGGTGTTTATCATCCTGATATTGGTCGGTTACCTTTATGCGTGGAAGAAGAAGGTGTTGGAGTGGAAGTAAACGATAATTATCAAGTTTGCCCTTATGAAAACAAGAGCCTTGAGATAGCCGAAGGCGCCCAGATAGAAAGCCTGAGAGAGAATAGCGCCGGCGTGATTCCGGACCCGGATAAATGGCTTGACGAGGAAATCAAACGCAACCTTCTCCTGACTACACTGGACTGGGCGGTAGACTGGGCACGGCGATCTTCCCTGTGGACTGCCGTGGCTTTTCCCGCCTGCTGCGCAATGGAGTTCATGTCTGCTATGGTGCCTCGTTTCGATCTGGCCCGTTTCGGAATGGAACTGATGCGGTCATCTCCGCGGCAGGCTGACCTGATGATTACCGCCGGCACCCTGACCTGGAAGATGGCCCCGCAGATCAAACGCATTTATGATCAAATGGCAGAGCCCAAATGGGTGATTGCGATGGGAGCGTGTGCCTGTAGCGGCGGTATCTTCGCCAACTCCTATGCCGTAGTGCCCGGCTACAATCGTATCATCCCGGTAGATGTTTACGTCCCGGGCTGCCCGCCCCGTCCGGAAGGCCTGATATATGGAATTCAACTGCTGCAAAAGAAAATTGCCAAAGAGCACGTCAATATCAAAATACCATCTTTATAAGAAGGTTATACAGCTTAAGGGACTTTCAGAATGACAGTATTATTATCCGGCAAGGACATGGCGGAGAAAATCAGCGCCCGAACTCCCGGGGCGGTTCTCGAGTCCAGCGACCAGGCCGTAGTAATAAAGAGCGACTTTTTACTAGAGGTAACGGACTATTTGAAAAACAGTCCGGACCTGGCTTTTGATCAGCTCACCGACATTACCTCGGTAGACTATTTCGATTATTTTGAAATAATTTACCGCCTGACCTCCATTGAAAAGAATGCCAGTATGACATTCAAGATCCGCTGCTATGATCGAGATAATCCGGAAATCCCTTCTCTCATCAAGACCTGGAGGGGAGCGGACTTTATGGAGAGGGAAGTTTTTGATTTGATGGGCATCTTTTTTACCGGCCATCCCAATATGAAAAGGATATTTCTCTGGGAAGGTTTTCAGGGCCATCCATTGCAGAAAAATTATACGGAGGGAAAGTGTTGCGATAAGTTATAAGTATCAGGTTTGGTGATGGGGAGCAGGGTTTTAAGTTATAGGTTCCAGGTTACCGTTTCCCGCAACTTATCACTGATTGTTTACCACCTGGAACTCCCTTTGCCCAGGAACCTGATCCTTGTTACTTACTACATAGTGATTCAAATTTATGCCTCTTAAGACAGAAAGTTTTGCTATTAATATCGGCCCGGCGCACATGAGCACCCACGGTGTCTTCCGCATGAAAGCCGTCATGGATGGAGAAGTCATCGTAGATATGGAGCCTGTTTTCGGCTACCTGCACCGGGGCATCGAAAAGCTGGCTGAGCAAAGGACTTACACCGGGATTATCCCGCTCACCGACAGGATAGACTATACTTCCCAGATGAGCAATAACCTGGCCCACTGTCTGGCGGTGGAGAAACTGGCCGGTATCCAGGTACCCGAGCGTGCAGAATACCTGCGGGTCATTATGGCCGAACTCCAGCGCATTACCGCTCATTTCCTGGGTATCGGGGCGTTTGTCAATGATTGCGGCGCAATGGGTACCCCGATGTTCTACATGTTCCGGGAAAGAGAAAAGATCTTCGATCTTTTCGAGATGGCCAGCGGCCAGCGGCTGATGTACAGCTACATGCGGCCGGGCGGACTGGTCCAGGACGTACCGGCGGAATTCCTGCCGGCTTTGCGCAAGCTGTTAGACCAGTTGCCC
>JAQULX010000134.1 GCA_028718465.1 Dehalococcoidales bacterium
GGAGGGGATCGCCAAGGATGGGACTGGAATTGTCAGGATGAAGTGGTCGGATGCAACCATGACCGTGTCGGCCCGGAGTGAAGAGAAGGGCGAAATCAGCGCCGAGATCCCGGTCCAACCGGAAAGCTTACCCGGCCGGGTGGCTCTCAACGTGAAGTATCTCCTGGAATACCTGGAAGGCAAGGATGGAGTTGTCACCCTGGGCAAGGATGAAGGCAGCAGCCCGGCTCTTTTCCACTACGGCAGCAAGCCGGTGGTAGCCATTATGCCAATGAACGTCCAGTGGGAGGATGACAAGCCCAAAACCGAAGCGCCGGCAGAAGAGACTACCGGAGAAAACGAGGAGAGTGTGGAGGAAAATCCGGAGGCAACTGGTGAGGAAGCAGAAAGTCCCATCGAGGAAGAAACTCCGTATGCGGATGTGGAAGAATCATCTCCGGATGAACTTCAATCCGAGCCAGTGACTGTTGCAGTAACAACTGAGGCAACTTCAGCGGAAAATCCGCCCGAACCGGAGCCCGTTAAAACTCCAGAAAAGCGGCGGGGCCGCCGCAAGAAAACCTAAACCAAATCAGAGAGGGGACATTAAATCCCCTCTCAATTTTTATGAAGGAGGACTCCATGGTAACCAACCAAAAGATAGTGCGCTTCCCTCTGGGTCAAACCGTATTGACACGGGGAGTCAATGACCTGGTAGCCGAAAACACGGCCTTTGCCAAATTAGTCACCGATAGCCTGGTCCGGCATGCCACCGGAGACTGGGGAGACCTCTCCGCCGAAGACAAAGCCGAAAATGACCGCAGCCTGCAAGAAGGAGATCGCTTACTTTCTGCTTACGAAAATGAAGGCCTGCCCAAAATCTGGATTATCACCGAGGCCGACCGCTCAGCCACCACAGTCTTATTCCCTGATGAGTATTAGGCAAGGTTAAGCGTTCGGCTTCCTGGCGCTGAGTGATTCCATCAGCTAAAGATTCAGCGCCAGCAGCCGGCCGATTAATCTTAACCAAGGAGATCAGGCATGTTGAATCAAAAAGATATCCATTACAAACAGCCTAACCGGCGCAAATGCTACTGGATGCTCCAGGAGTGTCTGAAAGGGAAGAGTCCCTGTTCCTATAGCTGCCCAGGCTATCTTTCGGTAGCCCAGGTAGATAAACAACGCAAATTAAAAGATCAAGGAGGTTATTATGGCTAGAGTTTTTATCGCGGATAATCGGGAATTTCCCGACCCGGACCCTACCCTGGAGATTAGTGAGGTCCAGCGGCTGCTGGCTGACTTTTTGCCTGAGCTGCATAATGCCGAAATCAAGGAGCTGGATAAGGACGGGAAACACTATATCCAGTTTATCAAGAAGGTAGGCACCAAGGGATGATCTCCCAGGCAAGGTTAGTAGATTTACTCAAGAATTTACCTGCAGTCCACCTGGAACTGCTGGACCTGACCTGGCGACTGACCGGGGAGGATGGCGCCCTGGACCCCCAGAAGATCTCTTTCCGCTATACCGAGATGGAAAAGGCCATCTCTGAGGCCGAAAGCTCTACCCGGGCAACCAAGGAGATGGTGCAATGCCTGACCCGGCTGCTCCATTAGAATGCCTGGTCCGGCAGTTGCGTGCCTGTCGCCCTCCTTCTTTCAGCACTCTGATAGGAATGCTCCAGGATAACCAGGATTATGCCGATTTCGTCCATCTGGTGAAAGAGTCCCTACCGGAAAGAGAGACCGAGATCCTGGGCCAACACGGTCCGGAGCAGCAAATTGCCAGTTTTGCGGGTTATTTCGAAGACCGCTATTTCCCTTTACCTCATTTCCTGCGCTTTGGCGAAGCCGAAGAATATAGGGATCTGACCCAGAGTATCCCTTTGATCGCGCTGGGATTCGGTTACCAGGATTACGACGACCTGGTGCAAAACGGTAATACCGGCGCCATGCTGATGACCTATTTCTTTCGCCAGCCTTATGGGGACCAGGGCGCCCGGGTAGCCCTGGGTGAAGCCTGCCAGGAGCAAGTGCCGGCAGAGTTGCTGCAAAGAATTCCGGAACAAGGCTTTACTCCCGAAGAATTACACCGGTTGTTGGATGGCACTCCCTTTCAGTCTCTAGCCATCTGGGGAGACCTGATTCATCTTAATACCGGGAATGAACTGCTGGATACCGATGAGGAAATGATGAGCAACTCGGTACTACCGGAGTGGTCCCAAGAAAACGTGGCGTATTTTACCCGCCAGTGGGCTGAGGCTCAGGAAAAACAGCAGGGTCCCTTCGCCATGGCAGATGAATTCGAAAAGAAGCCTACGGCTTATTTCCAAGAAGTGATGGACTTTATTGAGCAACAAAAGGAGAGACAGAATGGTGCCAACCTTAAGTAGGGAACTGGCCCCTTACCAATGGGCACTGCCGGAAACCCTCCAGGTGCCCCCGGATGAGCTGAAGGTCCGCCTGGATTTTTATACTGACAGCGTCATCCTTTATCTGTTGGATAAGGGCATCATCACCACGAAGCAAGTTTCCGCCCGGGATATCAGCCTGGCGATCCTTTCTGAGATTTCACTTAATTCCGGACTGCTGCCACGAGATGTGCTGTGGTGGAAACAAGGTAAAAATGGGGTTCAGATCGCTTTGTGGCGAGCGGCGAAAATCTGGCCAGTGGCTTTACAGACCGAAGCCTTCAAGCCTACCAGACGTTTTAGACTGCCGATGCCGGGGTTAATTTTCCTCTGCTCACCGGGAAGGCCGCCGGCAGTCTATGCTGCGAAGAAGCGACCACAGTCTGCCGGTGAATTTATTTACCATGCGCCCTTATTTAATGTCTATGAGAATGGGACTACCTGCCCGGGGACCCATCAATATCCCCAGGAGTTGGAAAAGATTCCAGAGTCTTTCTTCAGCGCTTTCTTCACCCAGGGCGCCAGGCATACTGGCCGTTCCCAGAAATATCCGGATAATCTGCTTAAGCTCTGGGAAGAGATCGACGATAAGCCTAAATATCCCCTGAAAGACCTAGTGAAATTGGGGACGGTGGCAGATCTGCTCAAATGAAATACATCTGGAGGTTACTTCTTGTATACCCTGGATAACGACTTTGCCACCCGCTTTAAATACGAGGTTATGATCGTGGGCTGCGGGGGTACCGGCGGCTTTGTAGTCGAAGGACTCTGCCGACTGCTTCCCGCGAATGTTCAACTGGTACTGGTGGACCCGGACCGGGTGGAGAATAGAAATCTGCGGCGCCAAAACTTCTTGCCGGAAGATCTAGGCAATCTGAAAAGTGAAGCCCTAGCCCATAGGTTGTCCCGAGAGTACAACCGAGCCATTGCTTACAGTACTCTGCCGATCAGTCTCACGCCTTTAGGCTTCAATTCATTGGTCATTGGATGTGTGGATAACGGTCCAGCACGCCGAGATATCGCCGCCAGGTTCACCACCACTTATGGCAATGCCCCAGCATGGTGGGTAGATGCCGGCAATGGAGAAAACTTCGGTCAGATTTTAATTGGAAACAGGACTGGAAGTGCTCAATACCGGACCAGCGAGAAAGGTGACCGGTTCTACTCTTTGCCTCTACCCACCCGGCAGAGACCGGACTTGTTAAGACAGCAGCCAGTGGATACCAGTTGTGCTGATATCGAAGAACAAGGACCGACCATTAATAGAAGCATGGCAGCCCTGGTCATTGAAGTAGTGCGAAGAATGATAGCCGGTACCTGCCCCTGGATCCAGCTCTACCTGGATCTGGAATTGGGCACTCTGCAGCCGGTATTAGCCACTCCGGATACAGTCGCGGATATCCTGGGGAAAAAGTTCCATAAAGAGAAAAAATAAATCTATTTGGGAGGGAATATGGAGAATGACGACACACGCTGTGAGATGGCTATTGCTATCTTACAGGCTACTCATGACGGTGAGGACCTGGGCCCGGCTCACCTCTGGTTAGTCCAGGAATGGGTAAATGATCACCTGAACGAAAAAGGTGAAGGTGCTTTCCAGGAACTGCATGCTCAAGTAGTAGCCGGCCAATATCAAAAGCCTTGGCTGCACGGCGTGGAGCATCTCACCCGGGACCATCAGGGCTATATCTTCTGGAAGGGCATCGAGGTGGAACACTACAGCTTTTCCGGAAATGGAGCTTATGAGCGAGAGAAAGCGGCGGCCGAAGAACTGGGGCGGCGTTGCCGGATTCTGGAAACGAAAGGTATCCAACCTACCTGTAAATCCGCTATCTGGGACTGGGATAAGTCTCAAGGAGGTAAATAAATTGGCACAAAGCATTACGGACCCTAAACGACTTGATCCAAAGGTTGACCGGGCAATCTCTGACCTGGTAGGCAGCCTGACTGACCCGGTTATCTGTCACAAAGGCCAGGAAGAACGACCTCCGGAATGGTTAAGGAATACCATAACTTTGGAGCGCCTGATAATGAACCTGGCAGTTCAAAAAGGCGAGACTCCCACCGGCACCGATGCCGAGGCCGCCTGGTATTTATCGACAGCCAGCCTGGAATTTCCTTTCGATGAACAATGGACCCGGATTTACTGCTATGTATTTACCAAGGTCTATGAAAGATGGCGTACTAAGGAATCCGGTTCTAGCGTGCCCGGCGATATCAAGGTGGATAATCTAGATGATTATGATATGAGCCACCTGCGACGGCTGAAAGATTGGCTCTACCAGACCCGGATCAAGGCCCGATCAGAAAAGGATAAATCAGAACGGAAACAGCAGAAAGAAGAGGATATTAATCGCAGGAAGAATGAACAACCATCCCTATTTGAATTCTAATTAAGTCCACCAAAAACAAGGGTCTAATCTTTTTCCGGCTCCCATGTTATTGCTTGAAAAACGATAAATCCTGGTGTAGAGAATTTTGTGGATTTTCCTAAATTGGAGTAATAGATGTTAATCACATTATGATTGACACCCATCAAATTCAGAGACTATACTTAGGCAATACTTTGCTTGAAGAGGAAATACGTATGTCTTATGAACGTAGCCGAACAATTGAAGAACGATTTCAAAAAGCAATTTCGTTAATTGAGAAAGAGCATCTTAACGCAGGGCAATTAGCAATAGAGTTAAATGTGTCACGGCCTACCGCCCACCGTATTGTAACCGAGCTTAAGAAACGTGGCTACGCAATTCGCTCTGTCTATGAAGAACAGGGTTGGTGTTATGAAATTAATAATACTCTCCCTAAACGATCTACATAGTCTATCTGGAATACTCTACAAAAACGTTTTGCTCATTGGAATATGAAGAAATAAAGAGAGGTCTATACGTATGAAAACTGTTCGCGATGCCTGTATACTCCAGCCGAATGCGCTGTCTATTAAGCTCAGCGATCAAATTGAAAGACTAGATGAACTGATCGCTACAGAGGGCGAGGGAACAGCTTTCTTTGAAAAGACTTTCATTACGCAAGGTATGCAAGACCTGATCAGCGAGGGGATCGCACGTCTGGCAGGAGCATCCACACAAGCGGTTTTCCATCTAAAACAGGCAATGGGTGGAGGCAAGACTCACTTGCTTGTTGGCTTCGGACTTTTAGCAAAGTCACCCGAACTACGAAAAAAATACGCTGGCGGAACGAATTATTGCTCAGCGTTTACAACCGCAAAAGTGGCAGCCTTCAATGGTAGGAATAACCCTGATCACTTCTTTTGGGGAGAAATCGCCAGTCAACTTGATAAGGGAGAATATTTCAAGGCCTTCTGGACAAGTGGTCCTAAAGCTCCTGATGAGACGGACTGGCTGAAATTGTTTGAGGGTGATGAGCCAATTCTCATCTTACTTGATGAGATGCCTCCTTACTTTCACTATCTGGATACACAGAAAGTTGGAAATGGTACAGTTGCGGATATTGCCACTCGTGCTTTTGCCAATATGCTAACAGCCGCTAATAAGAAAAAAAACGTATGCGTGGTGGTATCAGATCTCGCTGCTGCCTATGAAAGTGGCGCCAGGCTTATCAATCGAGCGCTTGAAGATGTGCGTGCTGAGGTTGGACGACAGGAGAGGAACATTACTCCAGTCGACCTAGCCGCCAATGAGATATATGACATCCTTCGAAAAAGGCTTTTTAAGTCATTACCAGACCAGGCTGAGATTGAAGACATCGCCCAGGCATATGGCCGCAAACTAGAAGAAGCCGCTAAATCCAAAACTGCTAGCCGGGGTGCCGAAGCGATTGCCGATGAGATCATTGCTACTTACCCATTCCATCCGCGGCTCAAGAATGTCGTAGCCTTATTTAAAGAGAATGAACAATTCAAGCAAACCCGTGGTTTAATTGAGTTAGTATCCAGATTACTCAAATCTGTCTGGGATAGGCCGGTGAATGATGTTTTTCTCATCGGACCTCAGCACTTTGATCTTTCTATCGCGGAAGTCAGAGACAAGCTTACTGAAATATCCGGAATGCGCGATGTTATTGCCAAAGACCTCTGGGATGCCCAGAAGTCAGCACACGCCCAGATAATTGATTTGCAGTCGGGAAAAGAATCTGCAAGCCAGGTTGGCTCGCTACTCCTAACCGCCAGCCTTTCCACTGCCGTTAACGCTGTAAAAGGTCTCATGCGTGATGAGCTGGTGGAATGTCTAGTTTCACCTTTGAGAGAGCCATCTGAGTTTCTGGCAGCTTTCGAAGAACTGGATAAAGCAGCCTGGTATCTTCATCATACGGCTGAAGGTCGGTATTATTTCGACCGTCAAGAGAACCTTACGAAACTTCTGCAAAGTATTGCTAAAGATGCTCCGGAGCCGCAGGTCGATGACCTCATTCGGCATCGTATACATGATATGTTTAAAGCAACCCGCAAGACCGCTTATGAAGATGTCCTGCCTCTACCAAAACTCGAGGAAGTGGCCGAACGAGTACGTAAAGGGCGGGTGCTGCTCGTAGTTAGCCCGGATTCCAAAATACCTCCTGAGGAAGTTCAGAAATTCTTCGACGGTTTAAGCCAGAAAAATAACCTATGCGTTCTTACCGGAGATAAAACAGCCATGGGCAGCATTGAAAAAGCCGCTCGTCAGTTTTTCGCCGTTCAAAAGGCAGATGGGCGCATTCCCAAAGGGCATCCACAAAGGAAAGACCTGGAGGATAAACAGCAAACATACGAGCAGGACTTTAATGCCACAATCATTTCTCTTTTTGATAAGGTACTTTTCCCTATTCATCGTGTTGGAAAGACCCCTCAACTCGTATCTAAAGCCCTGGACATGACCCGTGACACGAAAAAGGAATTCGATG
>JAQULX010000135.1 GCA_028718465.1 Dehalococcoidales bacterium
GGGTGAGCCTCTGTCCGATGGCAAGATTTATAACAGTAACTCTTACAGCATAGCAGCCCAGGTAGTACGGGATGGCGGTATTCCCCGGCTGCTGGGAATCGCTCTGGATAACGAAGAGTCGGTGGTCAGTAAAATCAGCCAGGGACTGGACGCTGATTTATTGATCACCATCGGCGGGGTTTCCATGGGTGATTATGATGTGGTTAAGGATGTTCTGGCCAAACAGGGAGAAATATTTTTTTGGAAAGTGCGGGCCAAACCGGGCAAACCTTTAGCTTTCGGGGCGATTCGAAGAACTGGAGATGGCAATACAAACCGGGATATGCCTCATCTTGGTCTGGCCGGCAATGCCGTCAGCAGCATGATCAACTATGAGTTGTTTGTCCGCCCGGCCATTCTTAAAATGATGGGGAAAAGGAATCTGTCCAAACCTATCATCGAGGCTGTTATAGAAGATGATATCAAGAATAACGATAACCGCCGGATCTATGCCCGCGTAGTTGTAGAAAAGCGCGGCAGCCGCTATTATGCTAGGTTGACCGGGCCGCAGGGTTCAGGGATATTGACCTCCATGGCTTTAGCCAACGGGCTGGCTATTGTTCCGGAGGATAAACCCCGAGTTGTTAAAGGTGAAATCCTGAACGTTTTGATGCTGGACTGGCTCCAGGATATTTAATTTCAGGTATTATAATAAAAATATAGGTCTTTTGATAGGAGAAAGTGTTGATAATTGAAGCTTCAGAATTTGCTTTCAAAGCTTCACCAGAGATAGCGCGGGCCAGAAGAGTCCTGATCAAGCCCAGCGCCAATTATTTATCGCCTTACCCGATCACTACCAGCCCGGAGATGATCGCCAAAATTATTGAAGGTATTCGCGAAGTCAGCGACGCGGATATCCTTATACTGGAGGGGACGCCGGGGGGAGGGCCGATATATCCGATCTATCAGGCTCTGGGCTATAATTTCCCGCGGGTCCTGATGCTGGATGTCAAAGACTGCATCTGGGTTGAAGTGGATAATCCATTGCCGAAACCTTTTGCTATACCCACTTTCTGGATACCCAATGTAATCCTTTCCAGCGACTATTTGATCGGTGTATCTACACTGAGGATTATTAATGACTGTCCCGAGTTCAGCATCATGAACCTGCTGTCCACTCTGCCCAGCACCAAATACGGCAACAGGAGCGCAACCGGGTGGGACAGCTTATACGGCTTGGGAATCGATAAAATCCTGGCTGACCTGTATTTTACCCTGCCGTTCGATGTGGGCATCATCGAAGCCCGGCAAAAATTCACGGGTAAGAGCCGCCATCTTGATCAGGGCACTGTCGAAGAATTCAATAAAGTCTTCATCGGGGAGCCCTTTGATATCGATAATGAAGCCTGCCAGATGCTGGGGTTAAAATCAGAGTACCTCGATCTGATTAAGGTCGCCCGGGTGGGTTTTGAAGCCTAGAGCCTGATAGTAAAATCGCTGTATTTCCCTGCTGCTTCCGCCCACTCCACCCTTATATGGTCCACCCGGGAGCCCGGAGGCCCTATCTTCAGGCTTTCAATCAGCTTCTCCAGTTGGTCCTGTTCTCCCTCTGCCAGGACTTCGACATCCCGACCGGACGGCCAGTTACGTACGTAGCCGGTTAGTTTCAGGGAGACGGATTTTTGCTCAACAAAGGAGCGAAAAAATACGCCCTGAACGTATCCGTGGACAATGGTGCGGACCGAGAATAACTTAGCCACAACAGTTTAGAAAAAAGCGGGAAGACCTGAGCCTCCCCGCTATACTATTTATTCTTCTTCCAAATCTCTGGGTTTCTTGCCCTTGCGAATCACTTCCACATCCTGCCTGGGCTGTTCGATGCCGGCAGTAATGGTGGACTGTTTTCTGACATCTTTTTTGGGCTTCTTCTTCTCCCTGTGCCCGATATCTCGACTACCCATAATACACCTCCGTTTTCAGTATTGTTTATGTCCTGGAACCGGTATAATATTATCTTCTACAAGATCAAGTTTAGCAAAATATTTACATTCGTGTAAAGACTATAATCCCCTCATAAACTCCGGTCTCAGCATGGCCGAATTGTTGCTCGCCAGCACATTCTCAAGCTGGGCCACCATTTTGGCCTTATTCTGCGGCAACCTCCCCCGGACCGAGTAATAGTTCGAGGCATGCATCGAACTGAAGAAGCAGTCGGTAAAACTGGATTTCTCGATGATAATCTTCAGTTCATGGAGGGACTGCATCGGGGAAATCAGCTCAAACTCTCCCCTGGTGTACTGCTCATATAAAGGCGTCCCCGGTATCAGCGTCAGGGTCAGGGCTCCGGCATATTCAGGATCAAGCTCGTTAAGAATCCGGGCTGTTGCCAGGGCATGCTTCTGACTGTTTTCGGGGCCTCCCAGCCCCAGTATCACGGTCACCGAATTCATAATCCCGGCGGATTTCAGCTTTTTACCGGCTTCGACAATCTGCCGGGAACTAGAGTCTTTACAGATTTTTCTGAGGATATCGTCGTCTCCGCTTTCCATGCCCATATAGATGATGTTCATCTTCAGGTCTTTGAGCGCCTTCAACTCTTCGACGCTCAGCCTCAGGATATCCTGGGCCGTCCCGTAGCAGGATATTCTTTCCAGTTCCGGAAAGGTTTGATTCAAATATTCCAGGCTTTCTTTTAACTGCGCATAAGGATAGACCAGGGCGTCTCCGTCCTGAAGGAATATCCTTTTACCGTCCCATTCGCTGGCGATCGCATAGACAATGAAGGGCATATCCGGCGTTCTGAACCCACTTTTTAGATAAAGGTTCAAGGCCATGATTTCTTGCTTTACATCCTCAAGGTCGCGGACCTGCAGTTTGCAGCCGTAATAGTTGCAGAAGCCGCAGGCGTTATTTGAACAGCCGCTGGTTAAAGGCAGAAAATAGCAGCGGGCCTCGCTGGGAGGGCGAATTATATCCGGTCGTTTAAAATTCATTTCCTTCATCTTCCTGTTTTAAAAATACTCCCGTGTCCCGGGATAATATAGTCTGCCATCTCCAGAAGTTTCCGGCGGCTCGTCCTCAAGGCCTCCATATCCTGCGCCAGCGGATCGGGAAGACCCAGTAAGGTGTTCCAGTCGGTCGATGGCTCCTGTCCATCTTCCCACCAGAAAACATCTCCGGAAACAGCATATTTGCCATCAGGCGCGTCGATCAGGAGAGATGCATGTTCCGGTGTGTGCCCGGGTGTGGCTATTACCTGGATGTCGGTTGAGGGTATCTTTTGTGAGTAGGCCGTTTCTTTATCATCGCGATATACGGTGGTCCCATCATAAACATCTCTTCCGGGAAACAGTCTGATATTCAAGAAATGGTCCGGATGGTAATGGGTCAGGAATACCATATTGATATTTTCCATTGAAAGGCCATGATCGGCCAAAGCTTTTAAAAGAAAAGACTGGTTAGCTCCGGGATCTACCAATAAAAAAATATCCCGGCTTTTCACCAGCACCGTCGAGGGAGATGCAGCAAGCTCCCCGGCGGATGTTTTTCGGACATACCCTTGAACCAGCACCAGGACCGTATCCATACAACATTTTAATCATTCTACATAGGGGTGAATTTGTCAAATGGTCCGTCAACCGGGCTGTGCCGGTGTAAGTCGGTGCTGTCATATCAGCCTGGCGGATTCCCTTAACTTCACAGGTTTGAGCAAAGGCAGCAAAATAAATCACCCTACCCGGGATGACCGCCATTTGGCACCTGCCGAAGATGATTCAGGCGTTTGGGGTGGAGCGCAAGTTTGAAATACGGTGTTTAGAATTTACATCAGGATTATTATTTGAAATTGATATCTTTAACTAATGGTCACGGAATTACTTCTTCAGACCGGGATCCCGCATATGGGAGTGTTCGCCTCCCTTGCGAGCCCCTTCTATCTGTCGCTCTTTGGACTCCGGAGTATAATGCTTCTCCGTTCCGGCGCTGGCTATGCCGCCTTTTCTGGCCCCGGCCCTCTGGCGTTCTTTGCTTTCAGTGGTGAAATGCTTTTTGGCCTTGCCGCCTCTTCTGGCGCCTTCGATCAATCTCCGCTGAGCGTCCAGGGACATTAACTCCTTCTTCGCTTCAGCCATGGAAGCCCTCCTCTGAATTATCTATTCATGCTGATGTGCGGGAATATTGCCCCGGTATAAAAACTCTATCACCGGCTATCCCATGGTTTTCCTGTGTCCGCCGTGTGAGTTTTGTCCGCCTTTTCTAGCTCCGGCAATCTGTCTCTCTTTACTTTCGGAAGTGAAATGTTTTTCAGCCCGGCCGCCCCGTTCGCCGCCTTTGCGTGCGCCGGCAATTTGCCTTTCTTTACTTTCAGGAGTAAAGTGCTTCTCAGCCCGGCCACCCTTCTCACCACCCTTGCGTGCGCCGGCAATTAATCTTTCCTGTGCCTCTTTGGACATCAATTCTCCTCTTTCCTCAGGCATATCGTAGCCTCCTCCATCAGTCTATATTGAAACATCAGCATTAATAGACCATAGAATACCTGCTATTTTCTCTTGATAAATTTGTTGAAATTGCTTTTTACCCCGCTGCGGGTCTTCTCCTGATAAATAAAAGCCAGAAAGTTTTGATCGAACTTCCGGAAGAATTCATCCCAGGAAATCTCGCGGAGTGATTGACCGCGTTCAGCGCTGTAGCCGGGGAACATCAACCGCAGCACTCCGACGTCATCTCCACCTGTCCCCTTTACCGAGGCCGGTTTAGCCCCACGCTGTTCAGCCCACTTTCTTATCACAGCATGGTCGGTAGTTGTCATGGAAGATCCCCTAGATCCGGCGTTTTCTTTTAGCGATCCTTTAGTAGCCAAACTGATTCCTCCTTTTATTCGTGGCCTGAATGGATGCCGGATTGACTGTCCGGTCCATCTTGATCAGGGAGGACTGGTCAATGACTTTTAAGATTCTTTACGACGGCCCGGGTCACGCATATGGGAATGCTTTCCGCCTTTTCTGGCCCCGGCTATCTGTCTTTCTTTGGTTTCCTTTGTAAAATGCTTGGGCGCTTCGCCTCCCCGGCGGGCTCCTTCTCTCTGTCTTTCTTTGGTTTCCTTTGTAAAATGCTTGGGCGCCTTGCCTCCCTTTCGCGCTCCTTCAATCAGCCTTTGTTGAGCTTCTTTCGACATCAGTCCTTCATTTGATTTTTTTGCAGGCATATCTTCCTCCTATTAGAGATACAACCCAGCTTTTCTTTCGTTGGATATATATTGCTATTTTTTTAACCTAATCATCTCTGCCTGGATCGTTCATATGAGAATGCTTCCCGCCTTTGCGAGCCCCGGCCTTCTGTCTTTCTTTACTCTCCGGAGTAAAATGCTTTTTGGCCTTGCCGCCCTTCCGCGCCCCTTCGATCAATCTCTCCTGGGCCTCTCTGGAGATTAAATTCTTCCCCTCTCTGGCCATCGCATACCTCCTCATAATTGCTGAAATTATGGGTTTCCCAGTATAAATAGGCTCCCTTTATACCTATATTTTAAGGTGAACAGCAAAGCTGACACATCAATAAACCTGCGTATTACTTTGACAGGAAAACTACGTATGGTTTGCTCAGAGGTCGGTTTCGGCTCTACCGAATCCATTAGCATAACTAAAGCATTATTCAGGCGGAACTACGCTATTTCACGTAAAGCAGCTATATGGGGAATTTGTTAAGCATATGCAAAAGGCGACGCCTGAAGGCGTCGCCTTTTCTAAAACCAACAATAAAAAACTAATAATCTTTTAAAATGCTTATCATGGTTTCGGTTGCTTTTATGGCATAATCCCTGGGAATCGTCAAGGGCGGCATAAACCGGAAGACATTGCCATAGCGCCCGCAGGGTGTGGTTATTATCCCGCTGTTCATCAGCTTCATAGCGATTTCCCCGCAACGGTCGGGATCCAGCGGCTCTTTGGTCTTCCTGTCCGCTACCACTTCAACGCCGATCATGAGGCCACGGCCCCGGACATCCCCGATGGCATTCACGGTTTTAGCAGCGTCTTGTAAAATGCCTTTGATCTCATTGCCCAGTTTTACAGCTCGTCCCGGCAAGTCCATTTCCTGATCTGTTATCAGGTCGATATTAGTCATGCACACGGCGCAGCCCAGGGCGTTACCGGCAAAGGTTCCCGGCTGTGATCCCTCTACCAGAGACTGGTTGATATCTGAGTTAAAGGTAACGCCGGCCATGGGGATATCACCCCCCATCCCCTTCCCCCAGACCAGCATGTCCGGTATAATCCCGCTGTATTCGATAGCCCAAAGCTTACCGGTGCGGCCGGCTCCAGACTGCACCTCATCGGCGATATACAGCGCTCCGTATTTCTCCGCCGCCTTTTTAACTAGCTGGAAAAATTCCGGCGGTGGGGACAAATAACCGCCTTCGCCCTGATGGGATTCCACAATAATCGCGGCCACGTCATCAGCGGCTGTGTAGGGGGTATTCAATACATAGTCTACGTATTTAGCACACTGGATATCACAGTCCGGATAAGTCATATTGTAAGCGCAGCGATAACAGTAGCCGTAAGGCAAATGTGTCACACCGGGAATAAGAGGTCCCCATCCGTGGCGGTAACGAAAACCGGTTGTCAGCGCGGTGCTCCCGCACCATACCCCGTGATAGGCCCCGTGGAAGGCGATTAATTGCGACCTTCCCGTGTAATGCCGGGCAAATTTTATCGCTGTCTCCACTGCCCCGCTTCCACTCTGGGCGAAGGCCGTCTGGCAGGCTCCGGCCAGGCCTTCCGGCATAATCCCGGAAATCTTTTTCGCCAGTTCGATTCTCTTCGGGTTGGTGATATCAGTGGTATGCATGATAACGCCGGCCTGTTTCCTGATTGCCTCCAGCACTTTAGGGTGGTTTCGCCCTACCGCATTTACGGCCACTCCCGCGGCCATATCGATATACATGTTGCCGTCGGCATCCTTGACCGTGGCGCCCAGGCCTTCTTCCATAATCAACGGAAAATTCCCCCCGCCCCGGGTCATCGCTTCATATTTGACGGACTCTGCCAGAAGTCTCCGGGTCCTGGGACCGGGGACACTTGTAACCATCTTCGGCGCACCAATATAGGACAACCTGGCTAATTCGGCTTCTGAGATCATTTGTTACTCCTTTATTCGATTTCTGATATCTCGCCTGAATTATATTCGATGCCGGCGGCTTCGGCAACCGGTCAGGAGGTCAACTCAGGATCATTTCATT
>JAQULX010000136.1 GCA_028718465.1 Dehalococcoidales bacterium
CCCCCCAGGTTGACATGCATAAGACCGGGAATGGTGTCCCCGTCCTTAGCATTACGGTAATAATGAACACCCTGGACCAGTGAAGAAGCGCAGTTTCCCACACCAATGATCGCTACATTTATTTTACCCAAGAACGATGCCTCCTTATCTTGCCGGGCGGATTTTCCGTCCGAGTTCATGTCCAGTGCAAATTATAACCTAACTAAAGGAATACGTCCAATATTGCTTAAGTAAGGCTAACATTGCGCTTATTATAACCGGTTTTCAGAATATAAACAATAATAATGAATGGCCATGGATACCCACCTAAAATACTATGCCCCGGATAACGTAAAGCATGACTAAATCACTATTGTGATGGAATTTGACTGAAGCTAATATTATTCGTGCACCATAGAATTAAGCACAGGAGAGCGTGTTTCAACTATGTCAGAAGAGATGATTAATCTCAAGCAGCAGATCCCTCAGGAAGAGGCGATACGGCTGATTCCGGAAGATATGGCCCGCAAGTATAACGCCATGCCCATATCTATCAACGGCAATACTTTGATAGTGGCCATGATCAATCCCAACGATATTTTCGCACTGGAAGCCCTGGCCAGCTTCACCAAGATGCGCATCGAACCGCAGGCGACTACTCTCGAAGAGCTTACGACCTGTATTGATTTTCACTATAAGTCCTTTTCCGAAATCGAAAAAAAGATCTCCGACATCAAGCTGGGAGATGGTTCGGGAAAGGAAGATATCCGTCTTACTACCTTTACCGACGCCCCGGTCGCCCAGGCCCTGGTGCTGATTATAGACGAAGCCGTAAAATCACGGGCTTCCGATATCCATATCCAGCCCCAGGAAGATAGAGTCCGGGTGCGCTACCGCATCGACGGCACTCTGCATGATACGCTCTCTCTCCCGGTAGCGACCGGCATACCGCTGATTTCCCGTATCAAGGTCCTGGCCAATATGAACATTGCCGATACTCACCGTCCGCAGGACGGGCAATTCTCAGTGGAAGCCAAGAACCGCGCTATCGATATCCGCGTAGGCACCACTCCCACGGTCTTTGGCGAGATGGCAGCCATGCGCCTGCTTTACAAAGCCCGGGCAACCATGACGCTCCCTGAACTGGGCTTTTCTCCCGATTCCCTGGTGAAATTTGAGAAGATGCTTAAAGTCCCTTACGGCATGATCCTGGTCAGCGGCCCCACCGGCGCCGGCAAGACAACTACATTGTATGCTTCGATCAACTGTCTGGACTCGGTCGAACGCAATATCATTACCATCGAAGACCCGGTTGAATACCGGTTTAAAAATATCAACCAGATCCAGGTAAACACCAAGGCCGGGGTGACATTCGCCGCCGGGCTCCGCTCTATCCTCCGCCTGGACCCCAACGTGATATTGATCGGAGAAATCCGCGATGCCGAAACAGCCAATATCGCGGTCCAGTCCGCCCTGACCGGCCACCTGGTGCTCTCTTCAATTCACGCCAACGATTCCGTCGGGGTAATCTTCCGTCTGCTCGACCTGGGAATCGAGCCGTTCCTGGTGGCCTCATCCCTGGCAGGAATCGTCGCCCAGCGTATGGTCCGGCGCATTTGCCCGGACTGCGGCAGAAAAGTGAAGGTTTCCCTGCTGGAGCAGATGATCTATACCAAGGAAGCCCGGGACGAACGAACGGAGTTTATGTTCGGGCGGGGGTGCCAGACCTGCGGGCAGACCGGGTATATGGGAAGAATGGGCATTTTTGAGCTTCTGCAAATGACCGATGAGCTCAGGACACTGGTGGTGAAAGGGGCATCCACAACGGAAATCCGGGCTGAGGCTTTGAAGGAAGGCATGGTCACCCTGCTGCAGGACGGCATGCTGAAGGTAAAATCCAATCAAACGACTCCGTCGGAAATTCTGCGCAAGGCCTATTCCATGGAATAAGGGGATAATACTCCCTGTATAAGTCTATATCAGAACGGGGGTGATCAGGATAGTTTACACTTATGTAGCCTATAACGAAAACAAGGAAATCATAAAAGGCAAACTGGAAGCGAAAGATGAAGACCAGGCTGCCAGCCTCCTGAGCTACGCCGGTTACCAGGTAATCAACCTCAAGGAAAGGGTCTCTTTTCCCACTTTCCAGAAGATGGTTAAGTACCTTTATCCGGTCAAGCCGCAGGATGTCATTCTCTTTTACCGCCAGATGGCGCTGCTGGTCGAGTCCGGCCTGAACATCGTCACCGCCATGGACCTGCTGCAAGAGCAGGCGACCAACCGGATATTCAAGCAGACACTGAAAGAAATCATCAAGGATGTACGTGCAGGCAGCCAGCTATCGGCCGCCATGTCCAAACACCCGGATATATTTCCTCAGGTCCACTACCAGTCGCTCAGAGTCGGAGAGCAGACCGGAGGCCTGGAGGGGATACTGAGACAGATCGCCGAGTATACCGAGAAGCAGCTCATCTCCAAAAAAGGCGTCAAGAACGCGATGACCTACCCCGTGATCGCTTTGATCGTGGCGGTGGTGGTTATCGCCGTTATGGTCACCTTCGTCTTCCCGGCCTTCGGCAGCCTGTATGAGTCCATGGGAAACGAGGTGCCGGCTGCGACGCGGATGGTACTCGATCTGGGAGCGAACCTGCGCGCCTATGGTCTTTATATTATCGGTATCGCGGCGCTGGTGATAGCATTTTTCGTGGCCTATTTCAAGACTACTGCCGGCAGGTACCACTGGGACGCCATGTCGCTCAGGTTCCCGATGGTCGGGCGCATTAATCATCTGAATGAACTGGCCCGACTTTGCCGCAGCATCTCCGTTCTGTTTAAGGCCGGATTGCCTCTGACGGAGATTCTGCCCCTGGCAATTCAAAGCTGTGGCAATAAGGTCATGTCGAAGACGCTTATGAACATTCGCGACGATATGCTGGGAGGGGAGGGACTCTCCCACCCGATGTCCAAGCACACGATCTTCCTCCCCATGATGGTCCAGATGGTCAGGGTCGGCGAAGAGACAGGCAACCTGGACAGTACCCTGCTTTCCGTGGCCCAGAGCTACGAGACAGAAGCCGAAGACCGGACCAAGGCCCTGATCGGAATGATACAGCCGGTGATGACCGTAGTAATAGGCCTGGTGGTAGGACTGATGGCTATGACCCTGGTCTCCTCAATGTATGGGATGTATTCCCAGGGAGGACTATAGGAGCCTGGAGACTGAAAACCAACAGCTAAAAAGAATAAATATGCGCTTATCCTGTGCAGCGGAGGTGGCCAGTGAAAATAGGTAAAATGACCGTGATATTTATTGTCGTGGGTGTGTTCCTGATTGTCGGCATCACCATGGGTTATATACGGACCCAGCAGGCCAAACAGGAACAGCAACTGGAGCAAAACCTGACCCAGGCCAGGCAAAAGCTGGCCCTGATCAGGACCGATGACCTGGAAGCTCAAAAAGAGCAGATCACCGGGGACATTCAAGATTACAAAGCCCGGATTGATTCAGCCCTGAACAGCCTTCCGGTCCCCAATGACAATATCGACGCTACGGATACGGTGCTCCAGACAGCCCGGAGTTTTGGTGTGAATATCGTCAATATCTCCTCTTCCGGTGAGTCCATCACTGAAATAAAAGACCTCACGGGAACGGCTTTGCCGCTGAACCTGACAGTTGAGGGAAGTGTCCAGAACATCGCCAGCTTTGTCGTGGATCTCAGCCGGAAATTCCCCACCGGCACCGTCAAGATGGTCCAGATACACAATCCGGAGATCCCGGTTTCCGGACTTGAAGAGGGACAGGAGATAGAACCGGCTAACGCCGCTATCACTATTACAATTTTTAACTATAAGGGTGAATAAAAATGTGGAATGATACAGTCACGGTTTATATTGACGACACCAGCATCCGCTTAATGGTCTCCTACCACAAGAGGATTAAAAAATGGGCGGATGTCCGGCTTGAGCCAGGCCTGGTAAAAAACGGGGTGGTGCTTAAGGAGAACGAGGTCGCAGCCCAGATAAAAAAACTGGTGCTGACCCAGGAAGTCAAGACCAAAAAGGTAATCCTGGGATACAGCGGCCTGCACTCCCTGACCCGTCCGCTTTCTTTGCCGCCCCTGCCCAAGTCCATGCTGCCTGAAGCGGTGGCACGGGAAGCCAGAAGGGTCCTGCCGGTACCGCTGGAGCAGCTTTACCTGACCTGGAGGGTCATGCCCAGCAGCAAAGGGAAGACCCAGGCCTTCGTGGCGGCTACTCCACGCAAATCGTCCGATTCGCTGATCAAGGCTATACGGGCGGGGGGACTGGAACCCTACCGAATGGCCATTAAACCGCTGGTACTGACCAAGGCCCTGACCGTCAATGACGCCATACTGGTAGACCTTCAGCCTGGCGAGTTCGATATCGTTATCATGATGAACGGTATAGCCCAGCCCATCCGGACGGTTTCATTGCCCAATGAAGACCTGACCTGGGAAAAGAAGGTCGAGATGATCACCAGCGATCTGGAGCGCACGGTAAAGTTCTATGATTCCAACAATCCCGAATCACCTTTGACTCCGGAGGTGCCGTTATTTATTTCCGGAGACCTGCTGACCAGGCCGGAACTGCATAAGCCGATGGCAGAGCAGTTAGGCCATCCGGTCAAGATATTGTCTTTCGAGATGACCGGAACGCAGTCCATTGAACAGCGCCACCTGATAAACATCGCTATGGCTATCGCCGCCGCTCCGGCCGGACGCGAAGCCAACTTCCAGTTATCTAACCTGAACGTGCTCCCCGCTCCCTACTGCACCCGGTCCCTTTCCTGGCCGAAAATGGTGGGCATACCCGGCGGCGCAGCCGTCTGCGGCCTGGTAGTTCCGCTGCTGCTGATGATGCAAAGCTCCTCCGCGAATATCGAGTCCATGCAGAAAGAACTGGACTCGACCAATCTGGAAGTCAACAAGAAAACGGTGCTGCGGCAGGAATTGAAAACAACCGTGACAGACCTGGAAACACAACTGACGGCCGTAAAGCAAAACTACGACAACATCCGGCTTTCCCTGGATGATATGTCGATACAGCAGGGAATAATTAACGGAGACTTGAATGCAGTTTTAAGCGGCGCGCCTTCCAGCGTGTTTCTGACCGATATCAGGGAAAGCGACGGGAACGTTGTGATCGCTGGTAATGCTCCTCAGGAGGCGGATGTTCTGTCCTATGCCAGAACCCTGGACAATACCATGCGGTTCGCTTCCACCACTGTCACCGAGCTAACCTTCTTCCCAGGGGAAGAAGAGCAGGAAAGCCATGTTGAATTCACCTTGACCATGAGGAGAGACAAATGAGTGAAATTGATGTCATTACCCTAATCCGGATCGCTAAAATCAGGGGAGCTTCAGACCTCCACCTGTCATGCGGCTGTCCTGCGATGTTGAGACTGCACGGCGAACTGGTGCAGGCTGACGACAACAACCTTATTACTCCTGAAGAAATGGACGACGCTTTTAATCAGATTACTACGGAAGAGGAGAGACGGGCGTTTTATAAAGACCTGGAGCTGGACTGGGGCTACACTATTCCCGACCTGGTGCGCGTGCGGTGCAATGCGGCCATGCAGCGCGGTACAGTAAGCATGGTCATGCGTTTGATCCCCAGCGCAATACCGGATATCGATACCCTGGATTTACCTGAATTATGCAAGGACCTGATACTCAGGCCGCGAGGCATGTTGATTGTCAGCGGTCCTACCGGCAGCGGTAAATCAACCACCCTGGCCGCCATGATCAACTATCTGAACCATAAAGAAAAACGCCGCATTGTGACTATTGAGGACCCTATCGAGTACGTCTATACCAGCGACAAGTGCAACATCACGCAGAGGGAGCTGGGCGGTGATACGCATTCCTTTGCGGAAGCTCTAAGGCACGTGCTGCGCCAGGACCCCGATGTCATACTGGTGGGGGAAATGCGCGACCTGGAAACAGCTTCCGCGGCTTTGACCATCGCTGAGACCGGCCACCTGATCCTGACCACCGGCCATGCTCCCAGTTCTTACCAGGCTGTCGAGCGTATTATCGATATGTTTCCACCTCACGAACGCGGACTGGCACAGACCCGTATGGCTTCGCTGTTAAACGGCATTTTGTGCCAGGCCCTGGTGCCCCGGGTGGGCGGCAAGGGCCGGGCGGCGGCGGTTGAGATTATGCTGGCAAATCCGGCGGTCCGCAACCTGATCCGGGAGGGGAAAATACACCAGTTGCCCAATGCTATCCGTACCAATGCACGCCTGGGGATGCAGCTTCTGGACCAGGCACTGGTCAGCCTGCATAAAGACGGCGTTGTCAGTACGGAAAGCGTCTACGCCTTCTGCAACGAACCGGATGAGGTAGAAAAGCTCATTGTCAATTCCGAAGACATGATGATGACATCCAGTTTATAGTTTTACTGTTTGGCCTTCGAAATAACTTCTTCTACCCACTTGTGGGCGGCGATCATGTACGGAAAACCGGCTGTAGTGAAGGCCATCAAGACCACGTGGCGCACTTCGTCCGGAGAGACGCCTTCTTCCAGTGCTCTCCGGGCGTGGGAGCGCACACCGCCTTCCGAATTCAGCCCAATAGCTATGCCCAGCTTCACCAGCCGCCGCGTTTTTTTATCCAGAGGCCCGGATTTGTGGCAGGCATTGGCCAGAGAATCGTAATTTTTATTGATGTCAGGATACTGCTTGATAAAGTCCTTATAGATATCCGGCAGATAGCCCATATCAACCTCCTCGCGCAAAGTATAGTTATATTATACCATTGTTCCTCAGAAAGCCAGGGCGGGGGAACAGAAGGGCGCCAGGGGAGTCCTGTGGGGGCGGGGGCTACAGCGATGGATAGGTCTCCTTACCAGGATGACCCACCCGCTCCGGCGGGGTCCGGTATAACAATACCGGAAAGGCTTAAGTGCTTCGAACGCGGATTCTCAATCTGTCAAAATTGATTTTGTAGCTGAATTTGATAAGGTATGGGGTCAGAAAAGTAGTAATACCGGCAGCGACGGCTACTGTGGCAAATAGAAAAGGGCTAATGAGATTAGCGTCCTGGCCGGCTTTCATAACGATAAAGGCAAATTCTCCGATCTGGCTCATTCCCAACCCCACCTTAACCAAAGTAGGCAAATTAAAGCCGCAGACGCGGGTACCGAAGCCGCACCCT
>JAQULX010000137.1 GCA_028718465.1 Dehalococcoidales bacterium
ATTCTAGCGGCTTCGAATCCATATTTTCCGAATCCGGCAATATCCGCAAAAGCCCCTAAAAGCATAAAAAGTGGAAGGGTTGTCATCGTGTAGTTGGCTGACGCTTCAAATGGAGCAGTTGCCGCAGCTCCCATTGCGGCTCCCCAGCCCAGCATCTGCCAAAAGCCAAATATTCCCATTAATGCTAGAGACGGTGCCACCGGGGCTCCAATCATTAATAGAACAAAAAATATGCCAATAGTAATCCAGCCTATGGTTTCGTTCGGTAGTTCCAAAGAACCAAGATACATTGCCAAGGTAAATAAGACAGCAAAAAAGGCTATTATTCCTATTATGAAGAGAGTATGCCTGATCCTGGGGACACCCTTTTTAAACTTCCAGATTTTATTTTGGATAATCCCTGCGATCAGTTGTAAACTAACCAGTCCCATTCCAAGAAACAGGGCTGACTTGGCTGGCCATAATGGGAATTTGATTAATCCGAAATAATAATCACCAGTTTTAAAGGCAATCCACGATTGTAAGCTCATCTGCCAGGTAATTACTATAGCAATCACCAAAAACAAGACATCACCGAGAAGGTTCAAGATTTCCTGATTGGGACCAGATAATCTGGAAGAAATGACCTCCATCCGGATATGGCCTCTTTTGGCTTGTACCCAAGCTAAACCAAAAAAGACTACAGCTACCATCATCATGGTTTGTAGTTCCAGATTCCCCTTGATTGGTGAATTGAAAATATACCGTAAAAATACATCGGCTGTCGTTAGGACCATCATCAAGAAAATAAAGATCCCGGAAATCTCAACGCCACCCCTCTCAATTTTGCCTAATAATCTTACAGCAAGGTTGGGGGTCTTCTCTTCGCTTGCTACCGTTCCAATTGAAGCCATTATTTGACTCCTATACTTAGAATCCTCTCCTAAAAGAGGGCACTAACTCGCCTACATTAGGCGAGTTAGTGCTGAGGCATATCAAACAAAAGTGGTAACAGAGAATCAAGATTAATAGGGGTTTAATTTCTCATATTTCTCTATTAAGGTTCTGAAATCTTTCATGACCTGTGTTCCTGGCTGTCCAGCTTTATCAGTCTCCAATGCCCAATTATCTGCTTCTGAATTTTCAATTTGTGAAACAGCATCCAAATCTGTTGAACTTAGTTCTATTATCTCTACGCCATCACTTTGTAGAGATTTTAAATTAGAATCAAAAAAGGTCAGAAACTCTTCGTAAGATGCTTTAGCAAAATCAGGCGCTGCATCAATTATTATTTTTTGGTTTTCTGGTGAAATTTTATTCCATGCGTTCGTGTTAAATATGACTGGATAGAGACGGTCACCGAGTGGGAAAATGGTATAAAATTTTGCTATTTCATTAAACTTGAAAGCTGCAATTGCATCGATAGGTACCACTAAGCTTTCGATGACACCTTTACTCAATGCATCGTATTGATCAGGAGCAGCCAGGGTAACTGGGGTTGCGCCCAAAGCCGCTACAATTTTCCCTTGAGTCCCACCTGCACCAACTTTCATGCCCTTTATGTCTGTTAAATTACGGATTGGTTTTTTAGATAGTATGGCCATATCTGAAGTGTAAACTACGCCTACTATCTTTGCATTTAGTTTGGCCAATTCAGCCTTAGCTGGATCCTGGTTTAATAACTCGTGAAAAGCAGAACTCCGCACCCATTTATTTGAGCCTATCCCCGGTACCTGTCCAATCATAGCCAGAGCTAATTTACCGGGTTCATGAACCGGGTTTGTGGCAGCCATGTCTACCATACCCGATTGAATGCCGGTTGCAATTTGGTTTTGACTGATAAGTGTCTGCCCCCAATACACTTTAAACTTGACTTGGCCTTGAGTACGTTGCTCAATCAAGCTCAGCATCTCTGTAAATCCAAACTGGTCCTGGGCTGGGGGAGCAACCATTCCTCCTGGAGCCACATTAAAAGTAATAGTTTTCTGCGCTTCTGGTTGGGTTGTTGAAATGGCCGCAGTAGTCAGTGCGGAAGTCGTGGCTGGAGCGGATGTTGTGTTAGCTTGAGCATTAGAGGTAACCGGAGCCGTAGTTGTACTACTGGTGGTTGTACAAGCCGAGAGAATTAATAAGGCGATAAGAGTAATCATGCATAAAAATGGGACCTTCTTTTTCATTAATCAAAAACCTCCTGAATTTGACGTTATTTTTAATTTATATAATTCGAGCTTATTATATTGGCAGATAAGTAATGTTGAGTATCGGTTAAATCCTATCACCATTAGATGACAGCTAGTATGTCACAATTTATTGTTATTTTATAAGCTGGGTTTTTACATCCATAGTAATTGAGTTGGCCCCCAATCAACAGGACAGGTTGTTAAGATGAAAAACTGCTCATAAAATATAAAGAAGGGCAGGAGCGAAACAGTGAAATCAACCCGATGACAACACAGCCTGGCCTTCAAGATCAAAGTCGCCCTGGAAGCTCTGCGTAACGAGAAGACCATTGCTGAGCTATCCCAACAGTATGAGATCTACCCCAATCAGATCCTTAATTGGGAAAAGACCCTGGCGGCGGAAGCCGCATGTGTATTTGATCAGAAAAAAGACCATCCAGAAAAGAAAAAGCCCTGATCAGTCAACTCTACCATATGTGTGAAGACCTTACAGGAAGCCTTAAAGAAAGGGAAACCCGAAATCTTCAACCGATCAGGGCAATCAATTCAGTTACAAAGATTTCAATCGTCTGTTAGAGATGATATAAACATTCTCTGGTCAATTTATCTATAGGAAATTTCGACCAAGCTAATAATTGTGATCAAAAAGCACTTTCCTCTTCATATTTTGATTTAATAGTCATTTTTCATACTTGCATTGTTTGATAATTCCAATAATAATCCGGTCAATGCATCATGGTATTAGGTAAGAACATAACTATTTGCGGGAAGGATATAAAAACCACCAGGCACAAAATCATAACAAAAAAGAATGGCAAGATACCTTGAAATATCGTATACATTGGGATCTCTTTAACCATACCTGCAACTACAAATACATTCATACCGATAGGTGGAGTTATATTCGACATTTCAATCATGACTACAAATAGAACGCCGAACCATATGAAATCAAATCCCAGAATATTAATAAGAGGTAGGAAAATGGGTAGAGTAAGCACAGTCATAGCAAAGCTATCCATGATACAACCCAACATGGCGTAAACAAAAAGGATAGAAACTAGTACACCAATTGCGGGGAATCCCAATGATGCAACTATTTGTGAAAGTTGTGCTGGTATCGTAGTCATAACAATGAAATAATTAAAAATCATAGCGCCAATTAATATAGCAAATACCATCGCTGTCATAGTCAGAGTTTCCATTAAAGCGCTTAAAATATTTTTACATGAAAACTTTCTTAAAACCAGTCCTATGACCAACACCATGATAACGCCGATACCGGCAGCTTCGTTAGCCGTGAAAATACCACCCCAGATGCCACCGAGCACGACTATTGCCAATGCTGCCATCGGTAGAATATCTTTTATGGATATAAGGCGTTCACGCCATGTAAATAGACTCGATTTTGGGCCTAGTGCAGGATTCATTTTACAGCGGACTAATATAGAAACAACAAATAGTCCAGAAACCATTAAACCAGGAATAATACCAGCCATGTAAAGACGACCCACTGACTCTTGAGCAAAGATGGCGTACATGATAAATACGGCACTGGGAGGTATAAGGATACCTAAGGTACCTCCAGCAGCAATACAACCCGTTGATAGAGAAGGGTGGTATTTATATCTTTTCATCTCTGGATAGGCGATTGAGGTCATTGCACCCGCAGTAGCCAAGCTGGACCCACTGACAGAAGCAAAAGCAGCACAGGCTCCGATGGTAGCTATAGCCAGACCGCCGGGTAGATGCCCTAACCACTTTTGGGCTGCCGAATAAGCCCCTTTAATTAATCCCGCACTGGAAGCAAATTCGCCCATCAGGAGAAACAAAGGAAGTACAGTCAAGGTATATGAGGCTGATGTATCGAAGGGTTGTGTTGCGACGATTATTAATCCTCCCTCTATCCCTTCCAGAAATACATAGCCTCCAAAACCTACCAGTGCCATACAAAGGCCGATCGGCATTCCTGCCGCCATGAGTATAAAGAGAATTATGAAAGCAATTAAGCCTACTAATACTGGATCCATTACTGCCTTTCCTGACTAACTCGAATTTGTATCAAAGCACGGATAAAGTTGACCAGGCTCCCTAAAAAGATACTGAAGCATCCAAAAGCCGCAACCAGTATAAAAGGCCCCTCCTTTATGGATAACAGTATTGTAAATCGAGTTGGCGAAAACATCTCGTTCCATCCCCATTCTGTTACCTGCCAGGAGATAATTACAAAAATCAAGGCTGACAAAAACCAGGTAATGCTTCCTAATATCGCACGAGTATGCCTGGAAAGACGTGAGGTAACGATATCTGCACTGGCGTGTCGAGCTTTAAGTGTGCAATAACCCATTGAAAGAAAAATTATTACCACCATCATGAGTTGTTGAATATCGTTATTTCCCAATATCGGCTTTGATAGTATATAGCGTCCAATGACATCAGATGCTGTCAGGAGCGCCATCAGTAAAAGTACTATCGCAGCCGGCCATCTAATCTTATCCATGAATTCATTTAACCAGTGTTCTAAGTCCAGCCAACGGCCTACTGTGCTTTGAGACTTGCTCACTTTCATTCAGCCCACCCTTGCTCTTGAGTCAGTCACAGCTTTTATTCGGCGGCTCTACGGCGGATTTCCTCGACCATAGCTTTCGCAGGAACTCCAGGCGCATCCACACTGGCTGCCCAATCATCGACCACCGGAGCCTGCAATGTATGCCAACGTTCGGATTCAGCCGCATCCAGATTATAGATATCAACACCATCAGATCTTAAAGTAGTTACGGCTTTTGATGTCTCCTCATTATGTATTTCAAAAATCCGGGGAAGCCAATCCTGGCTGATGGCCTGGTCGATAATTGTCTGTAAATCTGCTGGTAAACAGTCACCTGAACGTTGGCTCATTACCATTACACCACCACCATAAACGAGATTGTGTGAAATATTGAATTTTGTCACTTCATGCCATTTATTGGCCACGGCATTTTCTGGAGCGTTAACGAAGCCGTCCAAAACCCCTCGCTGTAAAGATTCATATACATCTCCCATTGGCATAGCTACCGGAACCAAACCGAACGGTTGGAATGGCGCTAATGTCAATGGATCAGGAGCCCTGATTTTCATTCCCTTAAAATCTTCTGCTTTTGTCACTTTCTTGGTTAGAAAGAATTGTTGTGGACCACCTATACTCCAACTTAAAAATTTCAAATTATTCTTTGGGAAAGCTTGACCATAATCACCAAGTGTAAGCTCGTTTCTCAGCTTCAGGGCGGTAGTCATGTCAGAAGTTACAGATAAAGCAAGTTCCTGTCCATTTTCCAAGGGGAACAAAGCCTTATAGGGGGGCATTCCGAACGAGGCAATATCGGCAACCCCGTTTTTCAGCAAGTCCATAACAGCCGAAACAGGGCCTAACTGTTCAGCAGGATATACCGTTACTTCAATTCTGCCGTTAGTTGCCTCGGATAAAACTTCTGCTAATGCCATAGCTTCCATATAAGGCGTTGTACCGGGCACCTGTTGAAGGTAGTATTTCAAATTTATTGATGGAGAAGATGGTGCCGTAGTCATAGCAGAAGATGCAGTAGTTGTTTGCTGAACTGGTGTTTTTGAGTTTTCCATTGTAGAGTTGCTACAACCCGTGAATATGGTTAATGAAATAAATAGAATAGATAAACAGATACTTAACATTAGAATACCCAATTTTCTTGTTTTCATCTCTTTTCTCCTTTGGATAATATTTTTATTAATAATATCTTTAGGTTAGTTTACCGACTCATATTGGCCAAAATCCTCCGCAGCTTTTCTCATCATATAGACGTTATATGGAGGAGCAGCAGGAGGCAGTCCGCAGCCTGGCATAAGTATAAATCCCCGAGGAGCATATTTACTTTTATCGATAGCCTCCCGGCACTGATCATAGATTTGTTGGGGAGTACCATTCTGAAGGGTCGCAGGATCGATATTGCCGGCAATAATGCAGTTATCACCAAAGTGATGAATGGCCGTAGTCAGGTCAACCTCACGTCCGAAACTAAGTATGCCCGGGCTTCCCATGGGAATTTGTATCCAGTAAGGCAGATTTCGATTTTGTTCACCGCAAATATGACAGTAGATATGCTTAATACCTAGTTTAAGAATATTCTCATGAAGGTTCTTTTGATAAGGAAGGACAAACTTCTCAAACATTTTGGGGGAAATAACCTGATTAGAAGTGGTGGGGACAGCAGTAAAAACCAGGATACGCTGAGGATCGAAACTCTGAGCCCAATAACGTACTACTGATAGACTATAGTCCAGACTTAATCCCAGTAGATAATGTACTAGTTCAGGTTCCCGGATCATCCAGCGACAGAGCCTATCGATACTACATAACCCTCTGACAACTTCAATAGGGCTGGAACAAAAGACTGTGATGGGTAATCCATGCTTCTCCTGCAGCCTGGAGAACAGCATATCCAGAGGTATCCCGCCCACTGTTTTGATATCAACAGGCACCTTCACCTGCCTGGCATCCTGCTCTGATTCGATGATGTAACGAATAATAGATGGTGCCTGTTCAAATTCGCCAGAAGGCATTTTTATCTGGCCTCCAAAAGCCCAGGCATCGCGACAGGCACCGCCGAAGCTGGATATAGGGATGTTATCACTGCCGTACATTTCAGCTGCCCATAACTGAGCTAAAAAACTTTTCTCCGGCTCAGTCTCTGTAACATTTAAAGTATATCCGACAATTCTGGCAGTGAATCCAGAGCTGCCACCCCATAACCAGACCGGAACCCTATCGATGCGTTTACCTGCCAATAACGAATTGAACCGCTCCATTCGATTTGTCCTCGCATATCCCGTATACCGGGCATTTTCATGCGAATAATAGAAGCATTGTTAATTACTTTTAGTAGCCGGAACACTGTTATTGATTAGTTTGTCTGCTTCTTGAACCGCAGTGGCAGCATTAGAGGCGTATCCATCGGCACCAAACTGTTTTGCTATTTCCATCGAAAGAGGAGCT
>JAQULX010000138.1 GCA_028718465.1 Dehalococcoidales bacterium
ATACGTCGTACGGCCAGCGCGACGTAGAATCAATAGCTTTGCACGCACTCGGCCATGCGCTGGGTCTGGCGCATTTGCATGGGGACTATCCGGGATATCCCCAGGATACCGATAAAATTATGTACGGTTCCGGCATGAGCGAAGGTCGAAACCAGAGGAGTCTTGGAAGCGGCGATATAGCGGGGATACGCTGGATATATCCGGAGGTTCAGGCACAATACACCATTACTGCCAGTGCCGGCCCGGGTGGGTCCATCTCTCCATCAGGGATAATCAGAGTTGAACCCGGCAGCAGCCAGTCTTTTTCCATCCAGCCCAACACCGGGCATGTTATATCTGATGTCCGGGTGGATGGTGATTCCATAGGGCCGGTGGACACTTACAGTTTCCTCAATATCGATGCCGACCATACTATTGAGGTTATTTTTAGCCCGGAAGAATGTACTTTGACTATTAATATCACCGGCGAAGGCGAAGTAAGCCGTAATACAGAAGGTCCTTACCGCTACGGTCAGGTGATAAGGTTGACGGCCGAGCCTTCCCCGGGCTGGCGGTTCGACCATTGGGAAGGGGACTTAAGCGGAAGTGACAATCCGGTCGATATCACGATGAGCGGCCTGATGACAGTAACTGCGGTATTCAGTCTGATAGAGGACCCTGGAACAGGGCTCAGTGTATCTACTGTCGAAGCCAGCAATGTCGGATCTGCTGGAGCTATCCTGAACGGCAGGCTTGTCAGCATGGGTGACAATGACGCTGTGGAGGTCTATTTTGAATGGGGACCAAGCCAGGAATACGGCCAAACAACCGAACCCCAGGAGTTAGCTGAGCCGGGAAATTTCAGCCGGCTCATCACCGGGCTCGAGGCCGGCAAGACCTGTCATTACCGGGCGGTAGCAGTCGGACAGGAAGGCGTCATAACCGGCAGCGACGCCTCCTTTATTCCCAGAGTCCGACCCTCGGGCGGAGGCGGGGGCGGAGGAAGCCGAAGTTCCTCCCGTACTATCAGTCTTAAAGGACTCACCTCCAGTCCCACCCTGGTGACGGATAATTCAGGAGCGGCCAGATCCAGCGTCCAGCTCAAAGACAGTAACGGCAAGGTCATTCTGGATATTGTTAAAGGGACTTCTCTGAAAGATAGCCTGAATAAAGCCTTGAGGACTATCTCAGCCAGGATATTATCTCCTGACGAATGGGAAACGGATGAATATCCTCTCCATGAAATAGTCCCTGATGGGAGGATTTTGGAGGAATATCTCTTCGAACCCGGGGGAGCCATGTTCAATCCGGCGCTTACTTTGAAGGTGAGCTACGATCCGGTCGGTCTGCCGGGTGGGGTGGATGAGGGCGGACTATATTTGGCCGGTTTTATTGGGACGAGATGGGAGAAGCTGGATAGCCAGGTCGATATTGGATTTCACACAGTATCGGCTAAAATCAATCATTTCTCCCGGTATGCTTTAGTAGGCCATATACCTCCTCCAGCCCCGGCCAGTTTCAGCCTGTCACCTGTAAGGGTATTGCCGGATACGACCAGCCCGGAGAGCCCGGTCAAAGTACTGGCCATGGTCTCTAACACCGGGGGAATGCCGGGCGCTTATCTGGCTGTTTTAAAAGTGGACGGAATGGAGACCGATGCCAAATTGATTTACCTGGAAGCCGGTCAGAATGCGGCGGTTGAATTTATTCTGCAAAGAGATATTCCGGCGGCTTACCAGGTGGAAATCAATGGTAACCCGGCATCTTTTACCATTATCAGCCCCCCAATCCCAAAAACTTCGGTTTCACCTGCTCAGGGTTCTGCTTTTATATCCGCCCAGGGAGATGTCAATAAGCCGGGGACGTCTGCGGCAGATAAAAGAGGAAAACCGCTGCCGGATACTGGGACAGCCTTTTTTGTCCTGTGGATAATAATCGCCGTGGTAATATTGGTAGGAATGGTTGCCGGGGCGATAATTACCCGCCGGAGAGCTTTCTGAAGTATTGCCTCTTTGCTGTTTATCATGCCGGAGAAATGGCCCCAGTGGCCAGTCCTCCGGCATGATATCTCCCTCCAAATTGAAATAGCCTCAATATAGATGCTATCATAAGCTTTAAGCAGCACAGTATCCGATGATTTATAAAGCCCCTTTTTCAATAGGCACAAGAGGCGATGAAGAAGCGAATAGTTTTACTCATAATGGTAGTGTTGAGCATAAGCCTTACCTGTTCCGGGTTGGCGCAGGCGCAGACAGAGACGGCAAATACAGGCAAGGTTAAAGAGCTGAATTTCGTCTTCCTCCACGGCTATAACGGCCATTCCTGCGCTTTTCAGCTTCTGGAGGACTCTCTTGTCGGTCGGATGCCGGCCTATATTTCCGACTATAAGAACGGCCATCCGGATATTGATATCCATGCCGACACATTTTTGAGGTGTCATCCCAATGATGTAGATATCGAGACCTGGGCGAAAAATATCGCTGATTCCATAAACGAGCGTTTCTCAGGAAAAGAGAACCTGGTGTTGATAGGGCACAGCATGGGGGGCAAGACGGCCCTTTATGCGGTTGCCCATAATATCGGCAATCTGGCTGAAAAGGTTGCTATGGTGGTGACCATCAACAGCCCCATTAAAAGCATGGGAACCAACTATTATATTGGTGGAGATACCGCGCTGGGCGCCTGGGGGGCCGGGCTGGTGATGCCCGACCGGGGGGTGCTGGGGTCCTTGCTTGAATACGACAGTTCCCAGGATGGCCAAAAGGTAAGTTCTCAAAAACACTGGCTGGCTTTCGTTTCCGGTGAGTCCAGCCCGCTCAGCAGCCAGTTTGACATGAACGGTATTGACGTCCTGCCGAGGATTATGGATGATTTGATCGTACCGATCTCTTGCCAGTATGCCGACGGGGCGGACGTGGTTTACTACGGAGAGTACGAGCATGGCGATTTCACCAGACGTGAGGAGGTGGCCGGTTACCTGGCAGACCAGATACTCCGCTATATCTTCGGAGGGAATACCGAATGTTCTGTTTTTGCCAGGGCCGGATCTTTTGAGCACCGGGCCGGCCTTCTACCCGGGGTGGACCACTGGCAGGATATTGTCGGCGGGGTGCTTGCCGGCAGCGGCACCTTGACGTACAAAAACGATTCCTATTTCCAGTGGCAGGAATGGGAAGACGTAGTTGGGGAATATTCTAACGGAGATATTCGCAGCAGTTTCCAGACCGCTCAGAAAAGTTCGTTCCCCTTATTCTCCGGGGTCATTCAGTCAGACTGGGCCGACGCCGAAGACAATAGAGACAGCCGGGTATACCTGAAGACCAGAGCGGCCCCGAGAGGCAGTGTGCAGGTGGACTGGAGCGTTTATCATCAGGGCTTGCTTCCTCCGGGATTTGTGCGCGACCATTATGAGGTTGAAATAGAGACCGGAACCCAGCTTGCCAGTATCAGGCAGGTTTCCTGGGAAACAGACGATCCGCGTGATGTCCGGCTGCGCGTATCCTCACAAGCGGAAAGCCCGTTCCGCTGGTTTAAGGCTCAATGGAAGGTCTATTTCAAAGAAATCCGTCAGCGTCAGATCATTGATGAATTTTCCATACGGGATTTGCCTTAATAGACCGTTCTCCCTCCTTTTTTCCCAGAACCGGTGAAAGCCGGTATCCAGAATCTCTTTACCATTTCACTCCCGGCAGGGGGGTGTGAGGGGGGAAGACTGGATTCCAGGTCCGGAAAGGAACGAACCATCCTGAGCCTGATTATTTAAGAAGCCGGGTTCACGCTCCGAAGCCGATCCGGGTTTTCACCAGGCTCAGAAGTGCAACGCGGTTTACCACTCCCACGAGATTTTCTCCCTCCAGGACAGGTATGTGGTCGATGCCACGCTGGAGCATCTCCTCGAGCAAGGCGGCTGCCGGCTGCTGGAGATGGGCTGTCCGTAACCTGGCGCAGGGAGTCATGATATCGCCAATGGCGGTGTTATTCCACCTGTTATAGGGGACTGATTTGATCTGGTCCAGGGTCAGCATTCCTTTCAAACCGGAGCTGTCAGCGACAATTACATAAGGCCAGCCTTTTACCAGGATGTGCTCACGGACCAGTTGTCCAAGGTTTGCCTGCCGGGGCATTACCGGGTATTCTCGTGTCATAATATCCTGAGCTTTGATATTTCGCAGCAGCATAAGCGTTCTGGCCTGGTGCCGGGTATACCCCGCTGCTGAATGCAGAATCCACCCTGTAGATACTATTATCAGGCTGACCATCCATTGCCTGGTAATGATAAACACCAGAACACCGGCGAAAATGAAGAACAGGCCTGCTGCCTGTCCGATCAGGCTGGATTTATAAGTGGCTTTATGGTAATCGCCGGAGGATTTCCACAGGGCTGTTCTTAACACCCTGCCGCCCTCGAGAGGGAAAACGGGAATAAGGTGCAGCAGGAAAAGTAGAAAGAACAGATAGGCCAGCCACTGGGCCAGTGCGGCCATTACCATATTATCAGTGGTGATGAACGTGGCGTACAGCCCGTAGAACACTATAGCTATTAGCAGGCTTGATGAAAATCGAACCAGATACAACATCGGCTGATGAGCGGCAGCGAGGCTGTTCCGGACCTCATCGTTCACTCCACCGAAAGCAAACAGAAGTATTCTTTCGGTTGGCGGCTGGCGGGATGATACTGCCCTCACGATAATTTCACGAACGGCCACAGCCGCTAAAAACAGCAGGGAAACAGCCAGCCCCAGGACTACCCGCTGCCATAAGGGATAGCTTTCCGAAAACTGGGTGGTAAGGATTACTGTTATCAGTGCAAATACCGGAATCCAGGAATAATGGATTTTAAAGTTTATAATTCTGCTCAACTCTTTATCGCCGTACGAGTTTTTAGTCTCCAGTTATTGGTTTTGGTCATGTACAGCTATCTCCAATTCTTCGATTTTCTCCTGCCTGGGAATGCCATGGTTGTCCCATCCCATGAAGAAGTAATAGTACTGACGGGCTTTCAGCATGGTCTCCTTGTCCGGGATATTCGCGGTGGGCAGGGAAAGCGCCCCGCTGGCCTTACGCTGGTAAAACCGCTCCGGCAGCTCATCATCCGCATCGGTAAATCCCTCGCGGAGATTGAAAAGGCGCATCAGGGTCAGGACCCTTTCTCCTACCTGAATCAGCTCCACCCAACTGGTATCCCACCCTGTCACGGCTTTGAAAAGTTCCAGCTTCTGGGTGAAATTAATATTAGGCATCAGGCACAGCACCATACAGTCGTTCGCCATATTGCAGCAGTGCTGCATCTTGAAGGCGCTCATTCGCCTCACTCCGAAGTCATCATTGAGGGGCTTCTGGATGCCGAATTGACTGTAGTTTTTAATTGTCACGGGATTGGTATAGCCGCCCATACCGGAGCAGTGATCGGCGCCGTGCGGATTAAGCATATATCCCAGGCGGAAGTTCATCATCACACGGGCATCATGCATGGCGGCCTCCAGCCCTTTGACATTCATGGCGAACTGCTCGGACCCGCGGCCGATCTTTTTTGCCATCCGGGCAGTCCCTTCCGCCATGATATTGCCGAAACCTTCCCGCCGGGCGATCATTTCCACCGCCTTCAGCATCAGTTCCGCATCGTCGAACCGGAGCTCCAGTCCGCCGGTATCTTCTCTGGTCAGCAGTCCTCTTTCACAGCACTCGATGGCAAATGCCAGGGAGCTGCCGGTAGAAATAGTATCGATACCGTAAGCATTACAGCGCTCGCTGGCTTTACAGATGGCCCTGGTATTGTCGATGCCGCAATCAGACCCCAGAGCTCCCATGGTCTCATGCTCCGGGCCTCCGTAGGCCGGGTCGACCACGTAAGGTTCATCCACCTTTACTACCTTCTTGCAGCGCACCGAGCAGGCAAAACAGCCTTCCATGCCGATTCGGACAGTCTCCTTGACTCCCACTCCGCAGACATTGCGGACACCCGGGAAAATGCCGTCCCGGAAGTTGCGCACCGGTAGATTGCCGTTCTTTTCAAATAAAATAACTTCCATACCGCCGGTTCCGTATTCGGACAGGTGGTGAGGATGGGAGTTCAGTTCTATTCTCAATTCTTTGACATAATCCGGGTTGACGACGGGAGGAGGACTATGGCCCCTGACCGCAATTGCTTTGAGTTTCTTTGAGCCAAAGACAGCTCCCAGCCCTCCCCTTCCCAGGGCATCATAAAGAGAAGTCATGACGCAGGCGTAGCGGACCATATTTTCGCCGCCGATGCCGATGGAGATCACTTTAATATTTTTTTCGGCCAGCTCGCTCCGAATCGTGGACTCCACATCTTTGGTCTCTTTTCCCCACAGGTGCCCGGCGTCTCTAATCTCAACCTTACCGTTAGTAATCCAGAGGTATACCGGGCTGTCAGCCTGACCTTCGATGATCAGTGCGTCATATCCGGCCCGTTTGAAGTCCACCATCCAGAAGCCTCCGGCTTCGGTCTTGATGATGCCGTTGGTTAGAGGAGATTTGGCGCCGGCACAAAAACGCGAAGCGCCCTGGATAGTCAAGCCGGTGACCGGGCCCATGGCGATAACTATCTTGTTTTCCGGTCCCAGGGGGTCAATCCCGCCCTTCAATTCTTTCCAGAGATAATAAGCCACGAATCCGGCGCCGCCGATATATTTGCGGGCGAATTCATAAGAGATCGGTTCGTCTCTGGTGCTCCGGTCAGTCAGATTGACTCTTAAAATTTTCCCGTTATAGCCGCCCATCGGTAGAGGGACTTCTTCCGGTTGGGCTGGTTGCGGACCGGCTGCCGAGCCGCTGGGGCGGGTATCAACACTCCCCGCCCCTGGCAGCGGAAGGGTTTTGTTTTTCTTATCGGTCATATAGGTTTCTCCCTCTTCATATGACTGACCCGCCGAAAATATGGAACACCTGCCAGGTTACAATGTTCCTTCTGGCCTTAACCTCTGTGTCTTCCCTGTGGTCCCAAAAGACACAGAATGGCGTTCACGTTGTCAGGATAACAGACTTTGCCGGAGGACTCAAGAAAGCCGCGCCAATAAATATTTGGACTTTAGACAAAATCGGTTCTAAAGCTTTACAAAAAGAAAGAACTGCATAAAACTGATATTATTGTGACCAGCAATAATGCAAATCAGTTTTTGCAGTTCCGATCACAATTATATCATG
>JAQULX010000139.1 GCA_028718465.1 Dehalococcoidales bacterium
CATCTAACCGGCGCCCTGTACGATCAACTCACCCTCTTTACCGATATCCACCTCATTCTCTCCGGTTTCAAGATCTACCACCTTGATCCGGTATTGCGGCCAGGGTAAACCGACAGAGCCGATCTTCTTTTTCTTTTTAGGCTGGTCCATGGCGGTTACCATGGTCTCAGTCATGCCAAACAATTCCAGCACCTTGCCTTTACCCACAACCGCTTCAAGGTCATACAGAAGCTGTTCGGGAAGAGGAGACGCGGCGGATATAAAGGCCTTACATCTTGAATGGTCGGCGTTCCTGAATGCGGGTGTATTCAAGAGGGTCATGTAAATAGTTGGGACATTGGCACTGCCTGTAGGATGGTATTTGCTGTACTCCGAGCAAAAATGCTTGGGATTCCTGGGGTCCGGGATGAGGATCTGAGGATTTCCCATTATTAAATTAATCATACCGACAAATAAGCCGGCTATATGAAAGAAGGGGAAAGCAGAGCAGTAAACTTCATCCCTCTCCTTGAGGTCCAGCCAGTTTTTCATAACAACAAGGCAACAGACGAGGTTGCGGTGAGTTATCTCTGCTCCTTTTGGCACTCCCGTGGTGCCGCCAGTATATTGAATCAGGCAGGTGTCTTCGGGTTTAACTTCAACCCGGGGTCTCCGGGGCAGGTGGTTAGCGAGCATTTCCTTGAAGCCCTGCACTGTTTTGGAGGGAACGGGAACAACCTTCCCTTTGGGTAGCTTTTTAAGCAGGTTACCCAGTACTCGTTTAACCGGGGGAAGATAATCATCGAGAGAACAGACGACAATATGTTTAAGATCGGGTACCTGCTCGGCAATTTGCAGGAATTTCTGCTCGAATATCACATCCCAGATGACCAGTACTCTGGCGCCGGACTGATTTAACTGGTATGCCATCTCCTTGGGAGTAAGAAGAATTGAAATTCCCTGAGCGATGCAGCCGGCGAGAGCAGTCCCGACATTGGCAATCTGATTCTGAGGGATGTTGGGAGTCAGGATGGAAACAACATCCCCGGGTCCATAACCCAGCCGGGACAAAAAATTAGCGAAGCGGCTTGATAAATCATCCAGTTCTTTAAATGTAATTGTCTTCCCCATAAAGTACATCGCCGGACGGTCCGGATTATTCTTGAAGCTTTCCTCCAGAAAATCTTTATAGGTCTTATCTGGAATAACCGGATCCTTCACCACCCAATCGTTGTATTCTTTGGTCCACGGCCTGTCACTGTATTTCACTCCTGCTACCTCCTTAATAAATCTGGCCCCCGCTTGTTACAACTTCCTCGCAACTGCACATTCACTATCGACGCCTCTGTTCCCGAATCCTGAAATCCCATTAAAAGAAAGCTGATAGGATGATAGTTGGTTTTCAATACTAACGCACCATACTTATCCTGTCAATGAGGGTGAATAAGTGGTGTTACATTCTCCCAGTATACAGCGGCCACAGGTAACATGATTCTCCCTGTGATCCTCTCCTTGGTAGCTAATAGATTTGCCCCCGGCGCTTGGGAATAAACTACCCTGCTGCTGAGGGAAGAGAGAAGCCATGATTCAAGCAGTAAAAGCGCCGGGAGAGACCAAATTATTGTAATAGACTGCTGATATTAACTTTCTGCCAGTCGAAATTGCCGGGTGCTTTCAGCCAGAGTGTGAGATCTTTGGGCACTGCAATAATCTGGTAGATGGTGCCTATTGAGTCGGTAGCGCCGCCTTTCTCGATGGTCGTGTCCAGCACCTGTTGCATCTTCTCTACATCGAACTGACCTTTATACTTATCCGCCAGTGTCAGCAGATTGTTTCGCCTCGTTACCGTATACGCAGTACTTGCATTATCAGGTAATTCTGCAAGGTTCCAGCAGGGATCGACAAAATGATTGGTGGCAGCTATCAGCCCGGCCTTATCCGGTTCCCTGCGCGTAGCGTTATCCGTCGGCAATTCAAAGCTGTATGCAATATCTTTATCGGCTACGTTTACAATAGACGATAGATTGACCCGGACGGATTGAAAAGCCGCGCTCATCTCTTTTATAGAAGGATAGTCCTGCAGAAATGAAAATAAGGTCACGAAGATAGATGTCCTCTCGGCATGAAATCCCATCCCGTTGCCGCTGTTAAGCTCCATGAAAATGCCTTCGCTGTTTATCCCATTGGCTGCATATATGACGCCTGCATAATTGATCAGAGCAGTATTGATAGATGAATCATTTGCCTTAAAAATCGCCACCACCATATACTTCCCGAATTCCTTGAAGAAAGCAGTATCGTCATTATTCCTGCCGAATATCAGACTGCCGTCCTTGGTGTAACTGCCCCAAACCCCTATGCCTGAGCATTTATGGGCGCCGGTACCCAGCTTGGGGTGCCACTCAATGGCATTCAGGATCAACTGTTTGTCAAGGCCCAGCCCGGATGTCTCTGCCATTCCATAGAGGATCTCCTTGTATTTCTGCGGATAGAAGGCGAAGAGAAATTCCCCGATATACTTCATCCTTTCATATGTAAATCCCTGCTTCCGGATATACTCTTTATTGGCTGAGATATCGTATAATTCATTTAATTCACTTTTTAACAGCTGTCCGTATTGCCTGCCCATCTGGCGGTAGTTGCCCTTTAACTCCAGTACGCTGACCTCCCCGGCTTTGTACAGTTTTCCGCCTTCAAATTCAGCAATGAATTTTAGGTCTTTGTCGCTACCTATGGTCCCTGCGGATGAGGTGCAAGCAGCACCGATAAAAATGAAAACAAGTAAGATTACTAATAATACGCTCTTCAAAACCTTACTCCTTTATACTTAATAGTATTTCAAAGGGGCCATACAAAGGTATAGCACTTAAGTCCTGGGACTTAAGTGCTATTTGTGATTACAAAGGATAGCCAGTTACTTTTTATCATGAGAAACATATGCTAAGCTAACTTGACTGCGATATTAAGTGTTTATTCACTACATACGCATACATTTTATCGGGGGTGTACAGGCATTATGATTAAGCTTAGCAAGGTTATGACGTCTGTTCTTGCAGTAGCAATGGCTTTGCAAGTAGTGTTATCCGGTTGTGCTGCTGATACCGTTGCTCAGAACACCTATGAGAAGGCAAGGATTACCGCACGCACAGAAATCTGGAAGGATATCAATTCCGGCAAGGCCGGAAGCGCCACCGTAGCCATCATGGAAAACGGCAAAATCGTCTATTCCGAAGGCTTCGGCATGGCGGATAGGGAGAAGAGCATACCGGTTGATCATAAGACCCTGCTTAATATCGGCTCGATAAGCAAAGTGTACGTCGCCACCGCCATCATGCTGCTTGTCGATGATGGCAAGGTGAAACTGGACGCCCCGGTCACCCAATATCTGCCGGATTTCACCATGTTGGACCCCAGGTATAAAGATATAACCGTGAGGATGCTGCTGAACCATACAGGGGGCTTTCCTGGCGGTACGATGGCCAATTCATTTGGATATGATAATAACGCGGACACGTTCAGCGATACGCTGAAAAACCTGTCACGCTCCTATCTTAAACATGCTCCGGGTGCGATGTCGCCATACTGTAATGAAGGTTTTACCCTGGCTGAAATAATCGTCGAGAGGGTAAGCGGCAAGAAATACATTGATTTTCTCTCCGAACGAGTATTCGAACCGCTGTCTCTGAATAATACTGGTCTGAGCGTGGGAGAGGAATCAGATAAAACGTGCGCAGCCTATTACAGGGTCAGCACTGCACAACGGGAGCCGCTGGAAGTGGTGTCGGTCCTGGGAGCGGGTGGGCTGGCAGCAACCGCTGAGGACCTATGTCGCTTCATGGACACTTTTTCGGGTGAAGGAAAGCAGATATTCTCCAAATCATCTCTGGAGGAGATGAAAAAAGGGCAACCGGCCTTGTTTGCAGGAAAACTGAGAAGCCCTGATATGCCTTATGGACTGGGATGGGATATGACAGACCTTCCCAGATACCAGGCCCGCGGCATCCAGGTATTGGGGAAAAGTGGGGGCACCGGAAATTATACCTCGATGGTTTATACCGTTCCGGCGCAGCGGCTCTCGGTAGCTGTAATTTGCACCGGGTCCGGAAGCAGTGCCATGACGATGGCACTGGACATTCTGGACGCAGTGCTGGTAGAAAAGGGGCTGATTCAGGAGGAAAAAGCGGCTGTTACCAAACCTCTGGAACATCAGGCAATGCCGCCTGAAGATACACGTTATAGTGGGTACTATTCAACCGGTGATAACATCGTGAGAATCTCATTTAATACAGAGAATAACACAGTTACCGGAAATACCCTGAAGTATGGTGTGGAAACACCTACGCTTTCCCTGTTCTATAACAACGGATACTACGTCAATCCATCGGGCAGCCGCAGTTATTTCATCACCATCGATGGTAAAGACTACCTGGTAGGGAACCAATCTAAATACGGCCTGGATATGGTAGCGGTGCAAAAGTTGGCTGAACAGGAGAACCCGCAGAAGCTGAGAATAGATATCGACGGCAAGCAGTGGCTGAGACGAAATGTCAAACCATTCGAGGCGGCGATGCTGAACATAGCGCATGTGGTCAAATCCGGTACTATTGAAGAATTACCTGGATACGTCGACTTTTATGGGCCGAAGATAGTTAAATCACCCGATTTTGCCGGCATGCCTGTCAATAACCTCCGCGATCTAACTGAACTGACATTGTTCGATAAGGAAGGGCGGACATGGGCATATTTATCGGACTTTTTGTTCAGTCCTGCCGAATTAGCCGGTACCATCAAACCCGGCGATAACAGTGTTAAGATCGGTGATAGCGGCTATAATGAGTGGCTCAAAGCTGATGAGGGTCTGATCTTGAGCTTCGTAAAGCCCGACAACGGCAGGATAATAGCTTTCTCACCAGATGGCACTGCGATCTATGACAGTGCAGTTGATAAAGGAGATATGTATATTCCACAGGGTGGTTTTGTCGAATTGGTCGGCACGGTTGGAGATATCTTCAGGGTTACGGCTGGAGACAACGCCAAATAAGTGTAATATTATATCGTAATTATCAAACATATTATTGAACAGCGTAAAATCGCTGCCATGTTTCCAGGTAATGCTGTTTTGCTGTCAAGAGCGCGATGTTGATACTGGCGCAACCAGTGGCTTAAAGGCCGAGATTTCCAACTCGACAAACGGGTTTGACAACATAGCCTGACGAGTGTACTGTGGTTTGTAAGGTTCTGTTTTTTCGAAATGTCCATTATTGCAATCGATCAAAAAACGTGTAACAAATGCGGCATCTGCGCGGCTGAATGCCCCCGCCGCATCATTATCATGCCGGAAGGAGACTTCCCACAAACACTGGCAACAGCCGAAGCCACCTGCAATGTCTGCGGGCATTGCGTTGCGGTCTGCCCCAAGGGAAGCCTGTCCCATCGTGACTCGCCGCTGGAATCGTCTCCCAGGATGGAAAAGGGCCTTATTGTCACTCCTGAACAGGTCGAGCAGCTTTTGAAGGGCCGCCGGTCGGCAAGGGTCTTCAAGGACAGGCCGGTATCACGCGAAATAATCACCCGGCTGATAGAGGATGCCCGCTACGCGCCGACAGGGCATAACCTTCAAGAGGTGGAATGGCTGGTAATCGATGATAGGAAGGAGCTGGAGCGTATTGAAGAGCTCGGCATCGAGTGGCTGGAGTGGGTTATCAAGAATCTGCCGCAGGTGGCGGCGGATTCCAACATGCAGGAAAAGCTGGAGAGACAGAAGCTGAAACACGACGCATTTTTACGCGGCGCCCCGGTATTGATTATTGCCCATGCCAACAAAAATAGCCTGGCCTCTCTGGCAGGCATCGATAGCGCCAACGCCCTGAGTTACCTGGACCTGGCGGCCAACAGCCTGGGACTGTCCACCTGCTGGGCGGGATACGTATACATTATGGCCAACACCTTCCCTCCGGTTAAGGAGGCACTGGCGCTGCCTGAAGACTATGCGGCTTACGGCTGTATGATGCTGGGATATAATAAATTCAAGTACCACAGAATACCCTGCCGAAAAGAACCCAGGATTATCTGGCGCTGACCGAAGGCCAATCTGCTTCAGCAACATGAACGAAATAAAGTTAAGCTGCCTTGATGGAGATCTGAAATGAAAGATAATGTCTTGAAAGTGAATCCTCTGGATAATGTCGTAGTGGCAATCCGCGATATTGAGCAGGGGGAACAGCTTATGTTGGACGGGAAGCAGCTTTGCAAAGCGGCGGAGAACATAAAAATGGGTTATAAAATTGCGCTCGGTACTATCGAAGCCGGCATGCCTGTTATACGGTATGGTGAGACTATTATCAAAGCGAGTTGCGACATTCAACCGGGCATGAGTGTGCATGTGCATAATACCAGCGCGTAACTGGACCCGGCGCACTAGTCAGATACATCAGGATACGACTGAATATTAAGGAGATACCAATGGAATTTAAATGCTATAAGCGGCAGAACGGTGAGTTCGGCGTGCGTAACCATATCCTTGTGATATCGTCCGTCTCATGCGCCAACGGAGTCGTGGCGGCGCTTGGAAGGCAGTTCCCGGACGTTATCGCGGTGCAAAACGCCTACGGCTGCGGCACGGGGCTGGACGATGCGTCCACCGGATGGCTGGTTATCGCCGGCCTCATGAACAATCCGAATGTAGGCGCGGCGCTCATCATAGGGCTGGGATGCGAGATCATTCAGGCCCAGCTTTTCGCCGACGCCGTTAAAAGCAAGCCGGTAGAGGTGTTGAAGATCCAGGGGATGGGCAGCGAGGCAACCACCCAAAAAGGCGCCGAGATCATTAAAAAATTCCAGAAGGAGTTACGAGCGCAGAAAAGGGTCCCGGCTCCCTTCAGCGAATTGCTGATAGGTCTTAAGTGCGGCGGCTCGGATGCGCTGTCCGGGGTGACTGCCAACCCGGCCGTTGGGGCGGCTGCCGACCTGTTTGTTGCTGAAGGCGCCGGGGCGATGATAACCGAAGTGACGGAAATGATCGGCACCGCCCACATTTTGAAGAGGCGCTGCGTAACCCCGGAGCTGGGTGAAAAAATCGAGAATCTG
>JAQULX010000140.1 GCA_028718465.1 Dehalococcoidales bacterium
GCGGCATAACCGTCCGCATGAAGGTAAGAAACCTCTTTAAGCTTCAAAGCTCCTTCGAGAGCTACCGGATAGTTGATGCCACGGCCGATAAAAAAGATATCCTTGAAATGAGCTAAAAACCCGGCGCATTCACTAATCACGCGGTCATTATCTATAACCTGCTGTACGTAATTAGGCAGCAATCTCAATTCCAGCATAAATTTGTCCTTCAATTCATGGTCTATGCCCGGAGAAGAGAGCACCATCTGGTACAGGGCTATCAGCTCGGCGGTAAAACTCTTAGTAGCGGCCACACTCACCTCTGGGCCGGCATGTATATAAACAATCTCGTCTGCAAGTCGGCTGGCCGAACATTCAATGGCATTGGTGATCAAAGAAATGTAGCAGCCCATCTCTCTAAGCCTCTTCATAGCTACCAGGACATCTGCCGTCTCTCCGGACTGGGTGATGGAAATAATATTGGGGGCATAAATTACGCGATCACGGTGATTTATTTCCGAGGCCAGTTCAGCGCGGGTGGGGATATTCAATACGTCCTCGATGATGTATTTCCCTATCAGTCCGGCATGATAGGAAGTACCGCAGGCCAATACCAGGATTCCACTGGCGGTCTGGTTCCGGCTAAACAGCCGGTCGATCAATGAGCTATTCGAAGATTGGTACTGCGAGATAGTATCCCGGATCACTCTCGGCTGCTCATGAATTTCCTTCATCATGAAATGGGCATATCCGCATTTCTGAAGAGAATCAGAGCTCCAGGGGATCCGCTGGATCGGGCGGATGGTTCCGGTTTCATTCCCGTTTATCTTAATCTCATTTGGGGTCAGGACGGCTATGTCGCCATCCTCGAGGTAAATTACCCGGTCGGTATATTCCAACACTGCCGGGATATCCGAGGCAATAAAATTTTCCTGGTCTCCTTTTCCGATGATTAGAGGACTCCCTTTTTTGGCAACCACCATCCTGGGATCGCCGGCAAACAGTACAGCAACGGCATAAGACCCTTCAAGTTTCTTGAGAGCTTCGGCAGTGGCCTGTTCGATATCGCCCTGATTATATTTCTCAACCAGATGGGATATCACCTCTGTATCAGTATCGGATAGAAAACGGTGCCCCTCTCCGATCAACTGGTCTTTTAAAGCCTGGTAATTGATAATCACACCGTTATGGACCACCGCTATCTTACCGGTGCAATCACAGTGAGGATGCGCATTGGCCTGAGAAGGTTCTCCATGAGTCGCCCACCGGGTATGGCCGATGCCTTTCGTCCCTGCAAGCAATGGCGCGTCTAACTGCAATTCATTAATCCTGACTGCACCCTTCCAGACCTGAAGAGAGTCGCCACAGACAGCAATTCCCGAAGAGTCATAACCGCGGTATTCCAATCTCTTAAGGGCTTCAAAGAGGACGGGCTGAGCTTGCTTATTTCCGATATAGCCAACAATTCCGCACACGTTACAACCTCACGTATATACAAATATTTCAAAATCTATCAATTCAATTTATTAAACGAAGGTGGAAATCAGAGTGCCATAAGTGGCCCTGAAAGTGGAATTTGGTTACAAATTGATGTATAAGTATGACCCGCTATATCAAGCCAGATTCACGGAGCTCTTTCCGTTTCCAAAATCGAGGACAGTAATAAAAAAATTAACTGAAGCATTGAGGCAATTGAATGCTGCATTTCGATACCCGGTACAACCGTATTAATATGGGGATATTTTATCCTGTTTCATCAACCGGTAACCCACTCCCCGTTCAGTGACAAGCATCCTCCGGACTCCATCAGGATCCAGTTTGGATCGAAGACGATAGATATATTTCTTTATCAGGTTCCGGTCGCCGATAGAGTCAATCCCCCATACTTTTTGCAGGATAACGCTGTGGGTGAGCACGCGGCCCGTATTCCTGGCCAGTTCGGAAAAAAGTTCATACTCGATGTGGGTTAAATCCACTTTCTTCCCTGATAAAAATACTTCCCGTGAATTAAAATCAATAGTGATCTGATCATTTATAAAGACCTTGTTTTGGGGATAAAATCCAAATCCGCTGCTACGGCGCATCAGGGCACCTATCCTGGACAGGAACTCTATTGGATTGAGCGGTTTAAGCACATAATCATCAGCTCCTGCCTCTAAATCCCTCGCCAGGTCCACATCCGTTCCCATATCGGAAAGGACCAGGAGCGGGACAGCGGAAAATTGGCGAACCCGCTTGATTAATTCGATATGGTCCATATCCGGCAGGGATGAATCAACTATCACCAGGTCTGGATACTCATCGCCTGTCCTTTTTATTCCCTTGATACCTTCACCGGAGGAGCTAATGGTGGACTCAGGAAACCTTACTCCCAGGTAAAAAGAAATGTCCTTGACAATTTTCGGATCATCCTCGATCACCAGGAATCTCACTGGTCTGCCCTCTTAACGGCTTAGGCGTCACGACTGGACCGGTCCAGTTCAATACTTTCGCTATCACGGGAAATTATACATTCCCAGTATCTCAATTCTTATGCAAACCGATAGCGCTTTGTTCACCTGCCAGTTTAAATGAATTCTCTAGATAAAGGATACCAAATATATAAACAAGATTTATACGTAAATTGCGGTATTTGCAGCCAATATATTTATATAAGCAAAGCAACAAAGCTGTATAATAAGGCCGGGTATTATGTCTCAATTTATTTAATATATTGAGGCGGCACAGGAGTTGATTACATTCAGTTGCCATTTTAACAAAGGGGGTTTTAAAAGGCAGATCAACCGGAGGCGGTTTATACTCCAGGGTCTTTTTATTCTTTCTCGATCATCCCGGCGAAAGCCGTTACGGGGAATTGTCAGGCTGGAATCCGTAAGTGGTGCCATTCTGGAGGCCAGCGTTTCTCCTTAGTGAATAAACACCCCAGGTTTATATTCAACAACCGGAATTTTTGGATAGAAAAACTGGTATAATACTTAAAAGCTTACCGGAGGGAGACTATGATAGATGAAACTGATATCAGCCAGGAAAAGTCATTTTTCTATAAACAGCGCGCGCAGAAAGTAATCGAGAATCTGAAAAAAAGAAAAATGGGAGGAGTTTACGCCGCCAACCGGCAAGAAGCGTTATCCCTGGTCATGGAGATGATCCCGCCGGGAGCGGTGGTGGCGCGGGGAGATTCGATCAGCCTGGACCAGATCGGGTTACTGGAAGAGATTGTCAAACGAAACCAGAATGCGGTTATCGATCCGTTTCAAATTGATGAAGATGGGCGGTGGCCGGAAGAATCAGCCAGGCAGAAAATGATGAGGGAGACCTTTTTCGCGGATATATTCATTACCGGCACCAATGCCATTACCCTGGATGGGAAGCTGGTCAACATTGACGGAGCCGGCAACCGCGTCGCAGCCATGATATTCGGCCCGGCCAAGGTGATACTGGTAATGGGGGCTAATAAAATCGTCAAGGACACGGAAAGTGCGCTGGAGCGGATACATCAGTATGCCGCACCGGTGAATGCCAAGCGCCACGCCTTGAAACACTACAGTGAAAACCTGGGAGAGTTGCCCTGTGTACTAACCGGAAGCTGCATCGAATGCAAGAGCGATTGGAAGATATGCAATTACACCGTTATTATCGACGGTGCCATGCCCTCGCAGCATGAAAGAATCAGTGTAGTGCTGGTGGGAGAAGATCTTGGGATATGACCTGTTTATAATTTGACAACAGTCGAGCCGTCGCCGCCTTCTTCACGCTTACCCGAGCGAAACGAACTGACCAGTGGGTGGGCAGCCAGGAATTGACGAACTATTTGCCGCACCGTTCCCGTGCCGACACCGTGGATGATGCGCACCTCAGGCAGATTAGCCAGGCTGGCGTCATTCAGATAGGAGTCCAGTTCGACTTCCACTTCTTCCGCCCTTTTTCCCCTTAAATCGAGTTCCATTGAGACCGGACGTCTGACCGGAGGGCCTTTCACAGCAGGCTGACCTGCCGCCGGTTTGGCCAGGGCCTGGGCTTTTTCCAGGTTTTCCGGCGCGATTCTAATTCTGGTATTGCCCACCTGGATCTCCAACTGCCCGTTGCCGTCCGGCGGAGAGATGACAACGCCCTGCAAATTCATTCCTGACAGCCAGACCCTGTCGCCGACGGCGAAATCGGTCCCGGCTTTCTCCGAGGAAGGACCGGAAGCAGGCTGCCAGGACTCGCTTTTCAACTGTTCACGCATGGCAGACAGGGCTTTCTGAGCCTGCTCCAACTTTTCCCTGGAGCGGTCTTTTTTCAACTCATACATGGCGTCCCGGATCTCTCTTTGCAGCTCATCGCCTTCATGAACCAGCCGGGTGCGAGTTTCCCGGAGCAGATTTTGCTCCTGATCGCGGAATTTAACCATCTCTTCCTGCAACTGCCACCGCAGATTTTCCGCTTCTTCTTTGTCCTTCCGGGCAGCACTTTGCAGGGCTTCCAGCTTCTGCTTCTCGCGCATCAAATCGGTCAGCAGGGCTTCTATCTCCATCGCCCCCTTGCTGAGCCTTTCCCTGGCTTCAGCAATGATTTCTTCAGGCAAGCCCAATTGAGCAGCGATAGTCAGAGCATTGCTGCCTCCGGGAATGCCGACAGTCAGATGATAAGTTGGAGCCAGGGTCACCGGATCGAAGTCCAGTGAGGCGTTTCTGAGACCGGGTGTAGCATGGGCAAAAGCTTTCAACTCGCTGAAATGAGTAGTGGCTACGGTCATAGTCCCGCGGTTTAAAAAATGCAGCAAGATGGATTGAGCCAGCGCAGCGCCCTCTCCGGGGTCAGTCGCCGTACCCAGTTCATCCAGCAATACCAGACTCTTGTCGGTGGACTTCTTCAGGATGCGTACGATATTGCCCATATGCCAGCTAAAGGTAGAAAGAGTCTGCTCGATGCTTTGCTCATCTCCGATATCAGCGAAGATGCTGTCAAAAACAGGCAAGCAGGTTTCATGAGCAGCGGGCACAGGCAGACCGGCCTGCGCCATCAATGCCAGCAGGCCGATTGTCTTCAAGGCCACCGTCTTCCCGCCGGTGTTAGGCCCGGTAATGATCAGGCCCTGGAAGTCCCTTCCCATCTCGATGCTCAGGGGCACCGGATCGCCTTTCAGTAAAGGATGACGCGCATTAATCAGCCGAAGTATCCTGGGGCTGTCAGTTGTACCTTCACTTCCGTCACTAGCTCCACAGACGAGAGGTTCAACAGCCCGGAACCGGTCAGCGTACCTGGCCTTGGCCAGAACCAGGTCGATTTCGCCTACCAGCTTCAAGTCCCGGATGATATCGGCTTCCTCCTCACCGATTCCGGCACTTAAAGCTCCCAGTATTCTTTCCACCTCATGCTGCTCTTCGATAACAGCTTCTTTCAGATCATTTCCCATATCGACGGCTGCCATCGGTTCGACAAAAACCGTTGCTCCGGTATTGGAAATATCATGGACAATACCTTTTAGCTCCCGGCGCATCTCCACTTTCACCAGAATCACGTAACGGCCATCTCTTTCGGTGATAACAGGCTCCTGGATCAGCTTCTCCCCTTCGCGGGACTTAATAATCGAGTCCAAATGGCTGAGTATCTGGGCCCGTTTTTCTTTAATAATATGGCGGAGCTCAACCAATCTGTCTGAAGCCGTATCCAGCAACTCCGCAGACGGAGAGATGCAGCGAGCTATCTCTTTTTCCAGCCGCAGGAAGGTTACTATCTGCTTATTAATTCCGGCCAATAAGGGCGCCTCGTCAGACAAACGGCTTAATTTATTATGCAGTAAGCGGATAGCTGAAAGCGTTCTTTGCACATCCAGCAGGGACTGCAATTCCAGGATCTTGCCTCTTCCGGCCAGTACTACGGCCTCCCGGATGTCATACACGCCACCGATAGATAGGTCCGGCTCAACCGAAAGCAGATGGCGGGCTTCCGCCGACTGTTTCAGCCAGTTGGATATCTGTTCGGCATCCGCAGAAGGCGCAATAGCCATGGCCATTTCCCGGCTAATGGCAAAAGATGTATAACCAGCCAGGATTTCCCTGATCCTGGGAAACTCCAGCATTTCCAGGCTTTTATTGTCCAAATTACTCCTCTGATCCAACGGTTAGTAAAATTAAAATAGAAGATGCTTCACCCTCATCTACCGGTTTCCAAGAGAGATTGACATCTTCTTTATATATTATTCTAAGAGATATTATTCCAAATTAGAAATGAGTGTTTTTCCAAAGGAAAAAACCGAATGCATCCCCTAGCTCTCACGGACGAAGTTGACCGCATTCTGGAATATCGCCAGGCCGTCCCCGGACTCCCGTGGCTTCTTGCGGGTCCACTGGGGATGCTGGGTGAACCGGATGTGACGCTCCGGATGCGGCATCAGGGCAAAAACACGACCCGTAGGATCGCAAACCCCGGCGACATTGCCCATTGAGCCATTGGGATTATGGGGATAGCCCGCCTGGGAGTCGCCGGATTCGTCTGTATAGTAAAGCACAGTGATGATTTCACGCATGCCACGGACATCGGTCACTACTTTGCCTTCGCCGTGGGCTACCGGCAGGTAAATGCTTTCCATGCCCCGGGTAAAAGCGCAGGGGCTTTTCTTATTGACCGCTAAATGCACCCAGCGGCACTCGAAACGGCCGGAATCATTCGTCGCAAGGGTAAGGAGCGGAGCATGCGGATTCTGGATATCCGGTAAAATACCAGCCTTGGCCATCACCTGGAAGCCATTGCAAATCCCCAGCATCAACCCTCCACCAGCCACGAATTGCCGGATCTCATCGCCCAGCTTCCACTTCATTTCATTGGCCAGCACTTTACCGGCGGCAATATCGTCACCATAAACGAAACCTCCGGGAATGGCCAGTATCTGATAGTCCGACAGCCGTCTTTCACGGCGGACCAGCATGTTGATATGACAGAGAGAGGTCACCGCTCCGGCTTTCTGAAAAGCAAAGGCGGTCTCTTGATCGCAATTCGTTCCAGGGCCTCGCAGCACCAGGACTTTTACTTCAGCCATTTGTTATTACCTCGTGTTTCAAGTTTCGGGAGAGGAAGAGGGATTAAAGAATTCAGGTTA
>JAQULX010000141.1 GCA_028718465.1 Dehalococcoidales bacterium
ATCGCGCGGGCGGAAGAAGCCAAGCGGCGCGCCCAGGAGACTATCTCGCGCACAGCTTCTCAAACCGAGTTGGCCGCTGCCGAAGCTGCTTTAAGGACAGCAATCGCCCGCATCGGCGCGGCTGATAAACGGAGAAGAAGGAAAAAGGCCTGATGAAGCCTTTGCTACATTAGCTGCAAATAACTCCGTATCTCGATTACTAAGTGAGCTGGAATAACATGCCTGATTGCATTGAATTATTCCAGCTCGTTTATTCAATTATTCTATATGGCTGTAAGGAACGGACCTTTTTCCAATATCAGGGACTAGAGGATTTGAAGAGTAGCTCTGGTGCCTAATTTGGCGGCTTTGACTCTTAGTAAGGTCCGCATGGCTTCAACTATCCGCCCCTGCTTCCCGATTACTCTCCCCTTATCTTCATCTGCGACCTGTAATTTGAAAGTCACACCCTGCTCGCCGGTCTCTTCGGTAATGACTACCTGGTCCGGAGCATCTACTATGGCTTTGACGATGTACTCAAGTAGCTCTTTCATGGTTTCTCCTTACTGGCATTAAACTTATCTAAGATTCCTGCCTTATGTAACAGTCTGGCGGCAGTTGCTGTCGGTTGAGCACCCTGTTTGAGCCAGTCTAAAGCTTGTTGTTCATTTATAACTAATTCCTCCGGCTGAGACCGAGGATTGTAATGCCCGATGATGTTGATAAATTTCCCGTCCCGGGAAGACTTTGAATCGGCAATCACCAGTCTGTAGCTTGGTTGTTTGGTGGCACCCACCCTGCGTAGTTTAATCTTTACCATCTTTTCCTTATTTCCTTTTGTTTTAAAACCCCATTCAGTTATAGGCTAATTATGCAATATGAGATAGAGCTATGTCAACCCAACAGTCTTTCTATTTATATTAATACTATATTAAAGCAACAACCTCAAGACTTATTCTTGCATCTTTTTATTCTTTGAAGATCATGATGGCTTTCGCAGGCATCCGGAATACTGCCATGTATGAAATCAGCGGCCCTTTTCTCTGCGAAGAATCGGACTCATACTCTTATACCACCCTGATCAATAGTAAGGTGCTGTCAAATCCAAAAATCGGGAAGGTCATCATTTGCTTTCTCTCGGAGAATAATATATAATCAATAATTAAAAAATGAATTATTCAAATTTTAACCAACACGGTATTGTCGATGGGATTGCCGACGGCGCCTACCATGCGCTGCACCTGCTACACCGCAACCTGGTAAATCTACCCGGCCGGAAAATCGTTCACCACGACCTGGCGATTCTGAACATTCTGGTCATAGAGGGTCCGATGCCGGCATCGGACCTTGCCGGAAGACTTTCGCTGACCAGGCCGCAGATCACCCAGTTCATCGACAGGCTGGAGGGCAAAGGAGCCGTGTCGAGAAAAAGCGATGACCGGGACCGGAGGCGAGTGCGGGTGGAAATAACGGATAAAGGCAGATCAATCCTGGCCGGATATCGCCGGACCGTCCGCTACCATATCGCGGAGAAGTTGGAGAAACTGGAACCAGGACAGGCTGACGCCCTGGCCCAGTCTCTGGCGCAGGTTATCGAGATAACCCGGAAGCTGGCACAGGAAAGATCATCCGATGACTAAAACAGCCCCGTACAATAAATGGTGGGTGCTCGGCATCCTGGCGATTGCGCTTTTCATGATGAACCTCGATGTCACCATCGTGAACATTGCCCTGCCCAGCATCATGGACAACCTGGAAGCTTCTCTGGCGGATGCGGAATGGGTGATCAACGTTTATATCCTGGTATTTGCGGTCAGCCTGATTACCATGGGACGCTTCAGCGATATTTTCGGGCGCAAGCGCCTGTTCATCGGGGGTCTGGTACTTTTTACCGCCGCTTCGCTGGCCTGCGGCCTGTCTCCGAACATACAAACGCTGGTGGTCAGCCGGGCTTTCCAGGCTTTCGGCGGGGCAGCAATGATGCCGGCCACCCTTTCCATAATAAATGTGATTTTCAAAGACGGAGGGCGCGGGCAAGCCATGGGTGTCTGGGGGGCGGTTTCCGGGGCTGCCAGCGCCTTAGGACCTATTATCGGCGGACTGCTTGTCGATAATTTTTCCTGGGAGTACATATTCCTCGTTAATATTCCCCTGGGCATCCTCGGCGTAATCACCGGTATCATTATCATCGGCGAGTCTACCGATCCAACGGCTGTCCGGCACATCGACTGGCCGGGAGTGGCAAGCGCCACGGCGGGCCTGTTCGGTCTGACCTTCGCGCTTATTGAAGGTCAGCGTTTCGGCTGGAGTTCGCCGGTTATCCTCGGGATGTTCGGTCTGTGTGCGGCAGGGCTCGCCCTGTTTGGCTACATTGAAAATCGCAGCCGTTTTCCCCTTATTCAGCTAAGCCTGTTCAAGAATGTCAACTTCGCGGCCGGAAACATCGTGAGTGCACTGCTAATGTTCGGACTGATAGGCATACTCTTTCTTCTGGTGCTGTACTTCCAGATTGTCCTTGGGTTATCTGCGGTGAAAACCGGACTCGTGCTCCTGCCCATGTCGGCTGTCGTAGTATTTATCGCGCCCATGGCGGGCAAGATGGCGGAGCGCAACGGTGTACGCTGGATACTGGCCTCCGGCATGCTGATAATATCAATTGCCATCTTTTTCATGGCCAATTTGTCCGTCGATACCACCTGGCAATCGCTGATAGTACCGCTGATATTTGCGGGGGTAGGCATGGGGCTCATTATGGCCCCTGTCAATACAGTGATGATGGCGGCGGCCAGGGTTGAGCAGTCCGGGGCCGCCAGCGGCATCATGACGACAATGCGGCAAGTCGGCAGTCTGCTTGGAATTGCCGTCCTCGGCGCAGTTTTACAGTCACGGTTAGCGGGCGGGTTGATCTCCGCCGTAAACAGCACAGCCGGCATACCGGAAGCACTAAAAATAATAATCGTCAACGCCGTCAACGAGGGAGCCCTGAATGCCGGGGGCATGAGCGGCATGAATGGAAGCGGCATGCCGGAAAGCGTCCAGGCGGCCGTGATGCACATGTTCATCACCGAGTTTGCCGGCAGCCTTAACACGGCGATGATAGTAGCGGCGGTATTCTGCCTGGCCGGGGCCGCGGCGGCCTTATTTATCAAGAATCCCGGCCAGGTCCGGAACAGGTAAAAGCCACAAGGTGCAGGCCTTGATCCGGAAGTAAATCATCAGGACAGAATAATGGCATTATTAAGAGCGGGTTAAAGCCAAACTAAAGAAGCAAGCGTTAATAAACTATAAATAATTTTCTTCTCATGTCTTATTTATAATTATTAATTTCTTTTCGTTCAAGCATTTACTGGCATAAAGCAGAGTAATCCTGTATAAAGATTATACGCTTACTTTCCTTAACCAATCTTCTGAAATCGCACACTTCACGCTACTTTCGGCAGAGTGACCTCCCACTTGGTAAAGCTTGCATTGCTGCGTACATACAGTCATTAGTGAGGGATTTTCTGCATCATTCCAAAGAGAATCAAAGACTCTGTCAAACATTTCTCCCAGGTATTTGCCTTGACCATTTAAACTTGTCATAACCAGTGGGTTATTATGCCCCCAAATTTGATTTTTGCCATATTCAGGATAACTTGGATCATAATGGAATGTAAACCATCCTAATAAAAGAAGTTCATTATCAAATTTTCTTCCCCGAAGTGAAGCTTGTTGATTGTAGCATCTTATCTTTAATACTTCACTCTTAAAATCAACCAGTTTTAGCGTCCTGATTTGCTGACAAATACCCACTCTTTGTTTATCGGACTGTTCCAATGGATTATGTATCAAAAGCCGGATTTCTTTTATTTTGGGGTTTAATGTCTTAATCGCATCAATATAGTGCCTTCCGTATGTCGCACTGTGCTCCAACATCTTCACGATTTGCGGGTTTTCTTTCCTTATAAACTCGATTACTGGTACGGGCACAAAATAATCATCCTCAATTATCTCAATTTCATTGGAATCAGTCACTTTACCAGACTCTGAATGAAGTGCTTTATTAATGGCCTGACGCAAATCTGTTTCATTGGTAGCAGGAAATAAAGCCTGGCATTCACCGAGTGTCAAGGTTTTACCTCTTATAATTTTGGAGAACTTCAAGGCTTCATCTAATGTTATTACTTTAAAATCTACGAAAGGTTTTAGTATATTCATAATGGCATATGAGCCGGGCCTTCGATGAGGATTGGTACGCAATTGTGAAATATATTTATAAGATAAACCAGTGAGGTCGGAGTAATCAGCAATTGCCATAGGCTCTTTCAGTCTGAGCAGTAAACGATTCAACTGAATACCGAACTCCGTTAATTTCCCCCTTTCTCTCTGCATATACACTTTAGCCACCTCCTTACTTATCAACTATTGTTTCGAAAAACACTTTTGTCGGTCAGCAACTCGCATCAGGCTACAAGCGTTAAATAGAGCTTGGCATAGATATTTCATAACCAAAAAGTATAGCATATTGGCTGGATTGTTGCAGCAATAATGCTGTTCGAAAATTTACCTTCATGCGGGTTTTTTAATAATAAGCATTGTACTATACTTATCGAAGGACGTAAACCACCGTCCATGGGAAAATACCCACATAACAGTCACAAGAGATTAGTTTACCTTCAAATACTGGATTAATTGCTGGTCGGATTAAGCGAAATTGCCAGGTAAAATTTTGAAGATAACCCGGATTATATAACAAAATAAATAGGAGGTAAGGTTAATCAGCATGAAGAAAGGTTTTAAACTTATCGGTATCTTGGGAGCCTTGTTAATAATTTTAATAATAGCCTCTTTGATCCTCGGAAGCTGTACATCCAATCCATCCGCAACTACAGCAACGACGCCAGCCGCATCCACTACTACAATAGGAACCTCAACCACAGCTACAACGACCACCCAACCTATCGTATTGAGTATGGCTCCTATCAACTGCGGGCCACCTCCAGCTGCCGGTTTAACTGAAGTTCTGAGCAAATGGGCTGAATCTATTCAGACCAAAAGCAATGGCCGTGTACAAATCGATATTTACTGGGCACAAGCTCTATCACCAGTAAACCAGATCGTAAATGCTACGAGCACCGGTTTAGCGGATATCGGTGCAGTAGCTCAAGCACAGGAACCTGGCAAGCTGCCTATGTCAATGGTTTGCCAGTTACCGGGATTCGGGGACAATTATTCGGCTCAATGTCTGGCCTTTTGGGAATTAATGAATCAAGAGCCGTTGCTATCCGAATATGCGAAATTCAATACACTGCCGTTAGCCGTGAATTTTGTTCCTGATTATAAGCTTATATCCACTAAACCGATTAGTACAGCGGCCGATATTAAGGGTAAGAAAATCGCCTGCGCGGGTTTCATTGCTCAAACCATACAGAGTCTGGGAGGCGTTCCAATTGCTATGTCACCTCCCGAACAATATGAAGGCCTGCAGAAAGGTACCATCGATGGAAATGGTGCTCCATATTCAGCGATACTAGATTTTAAGTTTTATGAAGTAGCCAAGTACATTTCGGATTTCAATCTTGGCGGTCGTCTTCAACCAATCTTAATCAACAAGGACTCCTGGAATAAACTGCCAGCTGACATCCAGAAGATATTCAAAGATTCAATACCGGATATTATTCAATATAATATTGAGGCAACTCTGGGTAAAGGAGAACCTTTGTTCCCGTTGACTGAAGAGTTAATCCAGGATAATGATATTCAGTTAATAAAAATAGCGGATTCTGAACATGCGATAGTTACAAAAATCCAGGCCGGTCAGGCTGATGCCTGGGCTGCCGAACAGGAGAAAGCCGGCATTCCGGCAAATAAGCTGCTTGCCGATTATAGAGCACTGATAGAAAAATATAATGCCGGTAAATAAACGATAACAAAGTCAACAAAACCCTCAAGCTAAATGGCTACACGCGAGCCATTTAGCTTGAGGAACCGAATCCTGTCACCCTGCAAACCATCAGAAAGCAAAGACTCTAAACAGAGGATAATGTGAGAGAAAATAAAATATCCTTTTCAAATGGGGCGCCCGTTGTTTCTAAAAAAACTTCTTTTGGCTTTTTAGCGAATATTCTTTCCAAAATCGAGCGTATTGGGGCTATCATCTCGGGAGCCTTTGTCATGATAATGATGGTCATGACTACCCTGGATGTTGTTTCCCGCTATATTTTTAACAGTCCTATTACCGGGAACTATGAGTTACAGCCTTTACTGCTTGTCGGCGTAGTTTTTTTGGCCGCGGCCAGTATACAGGCTAAAAGAAGCCATATCTCACTGGATTTGATAACCGCCCATTTACCCAAAGTGCCGCAGGCTTCAATCCGTCTATTCAGCGACCTTTTTTTCCTCTCATTTTCCGCAGTTATTTGCTGGCAGTTCCTTCTGGCAACCAGGGCCGCTTGGATCTCTCATGATTATTACTGGGGGCTGGTCAAATTCCCCCTCTGGCCTCCTTATCTGATTATTGCTGTAGGGACTTTTTTTCTTTCAATACGCCTCATTGAACAGATAGTAGGCAGCCAACTTTGGCGTGGAGTATCAGGTTTTAGTATTTCCTCCCGCCTGATAGGAACATTGATTCCGGTCGTAGTTATAATTCTCCTCTTTTGGGGTATCCTGTATAGTATTGATGCTCATATCACACCTATGACTGTTGGTGTGATTGCTATAATCGTTTTTTTGGTCTTACTATTTTTGGGGGTCCCTGTTTCTGCCTGCATGGGCTTGATATCCATCGTCGGGATCTGGATGATTAAAGGAGGCTCAAGTGCCCTTGGCCAGGCCGCCAGCGGTCCTTTTTCATCAGTAGGACAATATACTTTGACGGTTATGCCGCTCTTTATAATCATGGGCTCCTTTGCTGGTCTGGCAGGATTTGCTGAAGAGGCGTTTAATCTAGCCAAAAAATGGCTTGAGGGGATTCCAGGCGGCATTATCCATGCTACCATCATTGGGGCTACAGCCTTTGGCGCTGCAACCGGTTCCGGGGCAGCTTCTTGCGCTATTCTAACCAAAATAACTATCCCGGA
>JAQULX010000142.1 GCA_028718465.1 Dehalococcoidales bacterium
GGATAACCCGTGCAGGAAAACTCCGCAGGAGGCGGCATCGAAAGGTGATAAGCCCTGGGCCAGCATTCCGGAGATGACTCCCGCCAGGACATCCCCCGTGCCTGCCGAAGCCAGGCCCGGATTGGCAAACGGGCTGATGCAGACCTCTCCTCCGGGAGAAGCGATTACCGTATAAGCCCCTTTGAGTACTACGATTTTATTCCATTTGGCGGCAGCTTCACGGGCGGTCTCCGCCCTGTTAGCCTGTATCTCCTCAATGGGTTTGCCCAGCAGTCGGGACATTTCGCCGGCGTGAGGCGTTAGCACTGCCTCATCTTTCCAGGCCTTCCACCACTGGGATGTGTTTAGCAGTACGGCCAGGCCGTCTGCGTCAAGGACTACCCCCGGTGGTTTACCCCGTGGTTCAAAGAGTAATTCTCTGACCACTACCTGCACCGCCGGGCTTTGCCCGATGCCGCACCCTATCAACAGGACTTCGTACTGAGGTAACTGCTGTTGTATTATCTCCGCCGCTTCAGTGGACAGTAAGCTGCCTCCTGATGACGGGAGAGGTAAAAAAGTGACCTCCGTCAGTTTTGCGGCCAGGACCGGCAGCAGGCTGTCGGCGATTGCCAGGGTATTCAGTCCGGCCCCGGCCCGGATACTGCCGGTGCAGGACAGGTAAGCCGCGCCGATATAGTTGACCGAACCGACCAGGGACAGTATCTTGCCGTAGGTCCCTTTATGGGATATCAGAGGTCTTTTGGGTAAAGTCCGGCCCGCCCATTCTGCGGTGAGTAGTTCTGTATTTACATAATCTGCCACCTGTTGAGGAATGCCGATATCGACCACGGTGATCTTCCCCGCCCTCTCCGCCCCGGGAAGGTTAAATAGTCCGGCCTTGGCGAAACCAAGGGTGATCGTACGATCGAAGAAAGGCGTCACCGGATCGACTGCTCCTGTGTCCGCGTCCAGCCCGGACGGCAGGTCCAGGGCAATAAGTTGCTGGTCTGTCCGGCGGTCCCGGGCGCTCCGGACCGATTCCAGGATTCGGGCGTAAATGCCGGAAAGGGGACGGCTTTTGCCGGTACCGAAGATGGCATCCAGGACCACGGTGGCCTCTTCCAGCCATTGCGCCAGTATAGCGAATTCAGTTTCTCCGGTTAGCTGTTGGATTAGAACGGATCCCCTGATGGCTGCTCTCAGGTTAGGGTCTCCTTCAGGCCGGCTGCCGCAGAGCATAATCATGACTTTGCGCGCCTTCCAGTCATGGAGATAGCGGGCGGCTACGAGCCCATCGCCGCCGTTATTACCCGGTCCCGCCAGAATCAGAATATTTTGTTCCGGCAGTGCCCCGACCGTCTCTCTGATTTCTTCGGCTACAGCCCTCCCGGCGTTCTCCATAAGCTGGTCGAGAGAAATCCCGAATTCCGCACAATCTCGTTCGGCTTTTTGCATCTGACTGACGCTAACTATCTTCATATTCTGTATCCTCTATTTTTCAAGACTATACCGGCGACGCGGTGCGTGGACTGGCAGCCGGACTTCTTTGCCCTGTTGTTCCGGAGGGGAACTAATACCTACACCGCTGCCCTGATATCCTTCGGCGGGCTGCGCCCTCTTCCGGGATGACGGAAGGAATGAAAAACTTTTCCGGCAGACAGGCGGTCGCCCCAACTTCCCGGATGCCGGCTTTCCCTGGTAGGGCCAGAATGGTTCAATTATTTTGAAGTGTAGCAGTATCCATGGTATGGGTCAATAGTCTGGAAGCTGCCTGGTCTGTACTCTGCATTGACAAGTTCAAGGAAAGCCGGATAAAATATCAATATCTCAATAATAGTTAATGGAATATTAACTAATTTTGTAATAGCCTGCTATTCTACCCTGGCTTCCGGTTTCGGGCGTATCTGTCTGAATGGGGATTAAAGGGAGTTTGGAATATGAAAAAACCGGAGTTGATACAGGAAATCGTCCGCCGCCAGCGGCAGCTTAACCGGGCGCTGTCCCAGAGCAATCCGGATGTATGGATGGGGCTGAGCCTGACGATCGCCCAGGTAAAAAGCCTCTTTTTTATTGCTGACACCGGAAAAGTAAACTTTCGCAAACTGGCCGACGCTCTCAAAGTAACCCCTTCAAATGTAACCGGAATTGTTGACCGTCTGGTGGAAAAGGAGCTCGTGAGCCGTACCGAAAACCAGGAAGACCGCCGGATGCTGATCCTTCAGCTTACCCCCAGGGGAAAAGCCCTGATCAACAATCTCCGCCAGCAAAGGGCTGTCCAGATAGCCGCTATATTGAAGGATTTAAGCGAGGAGGATCTCTCTGCCATAGAGCGGGGATTTGCTCTTTTTGCCAGGGCAGTTGAGGCCTATTATAAAGAATGACAGGTACCGACTCCCGGAGTATGGCTAACGGCAGCGATACCGGGTATGGCCTGGTTTGGCCGCGTAGTCCAGAACCAGGTACTGCTGGCGGCGATCGTAATGTCGGGAGGAATCGGAATGGGCGTTGTTAATCCTGCGGCTACCAATGCGGTCCTGGACCTGCTGCCGGAGAAGGTTGATACCCCGTAAAGCGGACCCTCTGGTTTTTTAGCTCGGCTGCTTATTCTGGAAGGGTATCTATGCTGCTTCCCTTTGTATGATAATTATCACATTGTGATATTCATCATAGACGTATATCCATAATGCATATACATTATATGTATAGTTGACCTCCTGTTCGTATCACCGGTTCATTAAAGAAAAGGAGAGTGGCCAGGATGATTAGAGTAGTATTGGAACACCGGACCAGGGACAAAGAATGCACCCGTCAGCTTATTAAAGGCATCAAAGCTGTTCGCGCCGAAGCCCGGAAACATCATGGCTTCATCTGTGGCGATACGCTGGTGAATGCCGCCGATCCCTGTCATGTGGTTGTGATCAGCTCCTGGCAGACTAAGGAAGACTGGGATGCCTGGGATCAGTCTGCCGTCCGGAAATCGATGTTGCCGCTTATCGAAAATGAACTGTCTGAACCGTATACCGCGGTGACGATGACGGATACTGTTATCTGGAAAGAGGAGATCGCTCACGTTTTCTAAAACCACCAATCTTTCGCGTGATCAAGGCGGCACATCCGGGGATGACGGCTTCGGGCGCGTTCAGATCGCCAGGGCAGCCGGACGGTAATTCCGGAACGGGGGCTGGATGCTTAATCGCTTCGGAATGCTTCAATGCAAATATCGAGCCCCACGTAGTCGGTGCTGACGCGGTAATTGCGTATCTTCGAGCGGCTGAGTAATTCCTTGACTTCCGGAATGGTGTAGCTCGCCAGAATGGATCTCGGCCAGAGCCGGCGCTGGGTCTTTTTTACGAAACATAAAAAAGTCCGCACAACCAGATTCCAGAAGAAGTTGCCCATCACCCGGCGGTTATCTCTGATAATGATGGCCCCTCTGTCTGCGGTTACCCGGTAGACTTCATCCAGCACTGCAACCGGTTTTTCCCAGTGATGCAGCGAGGCATAGCTTATTACCAGGTCGAAATGCCTGTCAGGGAAAGGTAGGTCCGCTGCTGAGCCGGGGATGAAGTTGACCCGGTACTCCACTCCTGCTTCACGGGCGTTCTCGGCGGCCTTTTTCAGCATTTCGGGAGAAATGTCGAGCCCGGTGATCTCGAAATTAACGCCCCGGGCTTTGGCCAGTTCGATTGCCAGACGGCCGCTGCCGGTGCCGATATCCAGCACGCGGCCGCTTCTGATTCCCCGGCGGAGAATTTTACGGACAAAGTAACGGTATTCCGGCAGCATATACCGCCGGGCGTATTCATCATACAACTCTACCGTATCTGCTCCGCTGATCGGCTCCTCGCGCAGCGGGACCCTTTTAACTACCATGTGACTGCCTTAATTAAAATTCCGGGTATCCACAATCTGTTCATAAGGAATGTCTGTTTTCAGCATATCCTTGGATTTCATCCAGTCCAGCAGCAGGCTCAGTTCCTCCTGGGAAGGCGGTCGGACCTCGGGGAAAACAGGGACTTCATAGCTGGCCGCCAGTGTATCCGGCACCTGGGCGGTGGAAGCCAGGAGACCTCGGTAGTTGTCCGGACTGGCATTGATTATTTTAACAGTTTCCTGCCAGGAACTGATAAACCGGTTAATGCCATCGGGCTTGCTCTGTATCGTCTCATCGGAAAAGATCAATCCGGGGCCGGCCAGCAGCTGTTTGGTATCGTCCAGAATCAGCTTGTTGCCGGCGGCAATCGCCGCTTTGGAAAGCGGGGGTGTCAGTATCGCGGCATCCAGTTGTCCCTGGGCCATCATCTCCAGTCTGAGGGGCATATTGGGGACATTAACATAGCTGACTTCTCCGGCCCCGATCCCCTCCGAAGCCAGCAGGGTGTCCAGCGCATATTCCATGATAGTAGCTGTGCTGGTGGCGATTTCTTTTCCTTTTAGCTGCGCGGGGCTGTCGATCCCGCTTGAAGGGGAGACTACGATTTCGAACATGGAAGGCATCAGGGCGTGACCGACCGCCTTGCAGTATTCCTGTTCTTTATTGATATTGATAGCCTCGTAAATGCTGTCGACAAAGCCGTCCAGTTGTCCGGCCAGGAAAGCGTTATTTCTTTCCACCACGCTGCGGAAGGGGACGATTTCAACCGCCAGCCCGTTCTTTTCAAAGATGCCCTCCTGCTGAGCGGTATAAAGCACCAGATCGAAGATGCGGGGCAGGGAGCCGATTCGCAGGCTGACAGGCTCGGAGGAGACAGGAGTGGGGGCAGGTGTTCCGGAAGGAGGCTCGCTTCCTCCGGTAGTACTGGTGGAAGATGCCTGTGGGGAGGTGGGTGGGGTGGTAGAGGGCGAAGCCTCACCGGGACCGCATCCGGCCAGCGCCAGGATGACTGCCAGTAATAAGATTGGGATGATTTTTCTCACTTGGGTATGCTCCTTTCTATGATTATTTTTTTATTATCTCATGTTACGGCTTAGACAGGTTCTGATCTCACAAGGCCAATGGGCCGGGGCCGGTTGAATCATGCCTTAATACCCTCGCCGAAGGCGAGACGAAATGGCGGGTACCCCACTGGGTGCCAGCAAGCCCAGGTCACCTTGCCTACTTGCGCAGGCCGTGGATGACCCGGCCCCGGCTTTGCCATAGGCGTATTAACGCCAAATCAATACTCAACAGCCTGTCTCTGCTTTCCTACCTGTGTCCATCGGCAGACCCGGTTCTCGATCTCCGCCAGGACTATGAACGCCGTTGCGCCTACCAGGCTCATAGCCAGCACCCCGGCGTACATGCGCGTGTAGGCCAGTCTTTGCCAAGTGTCCATGATATAGTACCCCAGCCCTGAGTTTGTGGCGAACGACTCGGCCAGATAGAGGACCGCTATTGAGACCGCGATATTCAGGCGCAGGGAGGTCAGAGTCGCCGGCAGGCAGGCAGGCATATAGACATATTTAAATAGCTGGAAACGGTTGGCCCCCAGGGAGCGCAGCGAAAGGATGTACTCGGAGGGTATATTGCGGGAGGCGTCGCGGACTATCACCAGGACCTGGAAAAACAGGATCAGGGAAATCAGGAATATTTTACTGATGTCGCCAATTCCCAGGAAAAGGATGATTACCGGTAAAAGGGTGATCTTGGGAATGGGATAGGTGGTGTAGATCAGTGGGTAGGCGAATTTGTCCCAGCGCCGGTTTTGCCCCAGCCACAGCCCCAGTGGGACTCCGATAGCGGCGGCGATGATCACACTGGCCAGTATGCGCCAGCTGCTTACCAGTATATGCCACCCCAGGCCCCGGGGCAGATCAATAAGGAAAGCCTGTACGACAGCCCAGGGGGTGGGCAGCAAGGACCGGTTGACCGCCAGAGCGGCGATCGACCACACGGTAAACAAAGCCAGCAGGCTGATTAATATATGTTTTTTACTCATAACTGGGCTTCTGCTTTGCCGTTCCGGGCATGCTGCTCAATCAGTTCCCGCAGTTGCTTGCACCTGGAATTGAAGCCGGGACTGTCGATGTATTCCGGCGTGCCGGAACCGGGATTGTCTATAATAACCGGATGAGTATTCGGCGGTTTGCTCAGGACCAGGATGCGGGCGCCCCAGAAGGCCGCTTCCTCAATATTATGGGTGACCAGCACCATGGTCGAGGTATGGTCTCTCCAGAGCCTGAGAACGAGTTTGAGCGAGTCTTCTCTCGTCAGAGCGTCAAGGGCGGCAAAGGGTTCATCCATAAGTATTACCGGGGGCTCCAGCGCTAGAGTACGGGCGATGGCGACGCGCTGTCGCTGCCCTCCGCTGAGTTCTGAGGGATAGTGTGCGGCGACCTCCTCTATCCCCATCTCTCTCAGCCACTGTAGCACAATTCGGCTGATTTGTTTCTTTTCGATTCCCTGAATTTTCAGTCCGATAGCTACATTTTCGAAGGCCGTTGCCCAGGGAAGCAGGCCGTAATCCTGCAATATCAGGCCGGTTAAGGCCTTGTGGCCGTTGGTATGCCTGTCACTGATGCTGATCTTGCCGGCAGAAGGTATTTTCAACCCGGCTAAAAGATATAAAAGAGTGGTCTTTCCGCAGCCGGAAGGCCCGATAACCGACCAGCGTTCGCCGGGGGCAATGTCCCAGTTGAAGTCCAGGAATATCGGGTAGTCTTTTTTATAGGCAAAGCTTAATCCATTGATAGTAATCATAATTTTCCAGATGATAACTCACGTTACGGCATAAGTAAGCTCTAATCTCAAAGGACCATGAGCCAGGGCTGGCTGAATCCCGGCCGAGCAGACTCCGGTCACCTGACCCACTTGCGCAGGCCGTGGGTGACCCGGCCCTGGCTTTACCATAGCCGTATGGTAAGATGATAACTCAAAAACACAGGCAGACTGCCCCCTGACATCCGGTAGACAGGGCTGATCAGCCGGTATTCTTGCAAGGACGAAAACCTGAGACTTATACTATGCTCAGAAGCATGAATATCCTGGCAGTCAGCATGAAGTAGGTGGCTGCTTGAAAAGCTTTAATCCCTTTACCAAAATCTTCAGCATCTTTCATAAAT
>JAQULX010000143.1 GCA_028718465.1 Dehalococcoidales bacterium
AATAGGGTCTATGGCTACGGAGGAGACCAGCCCATAGTTCATATTGTACAGGACGCCGCCGATGTTTTTATACATGCGGCAGACGCCCATGTTGTCCGGCGTTATCACGCAGCGCCACCGGCAGATATTGCATCTGACCCGGTCTTTGTCCAGCTTGTCCGAAAGCAACGCTGCATACATAGCTCACTCCATTGTTATTTCTCCATTTACATTATGGATCACAAATAATTATAGCACCCTTTGCACAGAGGAATAAACATATACGACTAAAATTCAAAATCGTTAGTAATATAGAGTGTAAAAATCGGAAATCCCGGATATTCAGGTTATTTGAATTTCTGAAATTGGCGATTGTTTTATACTTGTTGTCCGGTATTTTGAATTTTCCGGAAGGACACATTAGACTAGAAGCTATGAAGATTATCTTTTTAACCGGCGGGATCGGGAGCGGAAAGAGCACCGTTTCCCGGATTTTGATCGAAATGGGAGCAGTGGTGATCGATTCGGACAGGCTGGGGCATCAAGTGCTTGATCCGGGCACCCCGGGCTGGCAGGATGCGATGGCTGTTTTCGGCCGGGATATCCTTACCCCGCAGAATACTATTGACCGTCAGAAGCTCGCCCGGATAGTTTTCAATGACCCGGCTGCTCTGGAGAAACTGAACGGAATAACCCACCACCGGGTAAATGCCGAAATAGATGCCTGCCTTCAGAAACTCCGGGAACAAAACACCGATGCGGCGGTTATCGAGGCCGCTTTGATTACCGAATCGGACTGGATTAAACAGGTCGACCAGATCTGGGCAGTCAAGACATCCAGAGATGTAACACTGAAAAGGCTCAAGAAGCGGGGCATGGAAGAGACCGAAGCTCTGGCGCGTATGGCGGCGCAGACTCCACCCGAAAATATAGTGAAACACGGGCTGGTTATTATAAATAACGACGGTAGCATGGATGAACTGCAGGCTCGGGTGAAACAACTATGGGACAATCTTCATGCGAATGAAGGTTGAACGCATATGAGGCAGCATGCCGGATATATTATTATGGAGTTTTCAGCCCGTTAGTAGTATATTATAGTTGGCTTGGTAATTAATATATCGTCTCGTCACCACTATCGCTTAAAGGGGGCAATAAGATGTTTGACAAGTTTCTTCTTCTACTCGACGGCTCCGAGATTGCCGAAGCCGCTATCCCCTATGTCCGGGACCTGGTGGGGCAGTTGGGGGCGGAAGTCCGTATGCTTAATGTCTGTCCGCCCGATCAAGCATCTTATCTCCACATGCGTCAAATCTACATGAACAGTATGGCAGATAGTTTCCGCCAATCGATGAAAGGTATGTGGAAGCCCGGAAAAGAGCCTGAGGTCCAGTCGGAGGTAATTGTCGGCGATCCGGCCAGGGTTATCCTAGATTACATACAGGAAAAGGGAATCAACACGGTTGCTTTGACTACCCACGGCGCCTCCGGAGTCCGGCCGAAATTCATTGGGAATGTCGCCGACAGGATAGTCCGCAGCGCAGGCATACCCAGTTTACTGATTCGTATTAAAGAAGGATATAGTCTTCCTGTAAAGCCGGGCATTATTCAAAAAATATTGCTCCCTTTAGACAGCTCGGATGCCAGCAAAATAGCCATACCCTATGCGGTTGAACTGGCTAAAAAACTTAAGGCCGGCATTACGTTATTCAGTATGGCTCCGACAGCCTATGCTCAGAACCTGAGCGGCGCGGAAGCCAGTATCGGAGTTAATTGGGACGCCGTTGACGCTTCCACGGAAAAATTTATCGACGGCTATTTGCAGAGCGTCGAGGATAATATCAAGCAGGCCGGGATTTCGGTTAATCACGTCAGCTATCTGGGGATAGACGCTGCTTATGAAGTACTGGAAATGGAAAAAAGGACCGATGCGGACCTGGTGGTGATGGCGACCCGGGGAAGGTCCCGGGTGACCAGATGGGCATTCGGCAGCGTTGCCGAGAAGGTCTTGAGAGAAGGCGACCGCCCCATCCTCTTAATCAAGGAGTCTGCCGGATAACCCCCACTCCTCTCACCCAAAGCCCCGGCGATTGCATAGAGGGAGACTTTTCTGCTAGAATATACTGTTGTAGTTATTGGAGGTGTGCCATTTACGCGATAATTGAATCCGGTGGTAAACAATATAAAGTCATTCCTGGTAAAACGGTCGATGTGGACCGCCTGGATAAAGCCGAGGGAGACAAGGTCGAGCTGGATAAAGTCCTGCTGGTTGCAGATGATAACAAGGTTACCGTAGGCAAGCCAGCCATCGAAGGGGCCAAAGTCCTGGCTACTTCCAGAGGTACGGTCAAAGGCAAAAAGATCATAGTCCTTAAATTTAAGGCCAAGACCCGCTATACCAGAAAAACCGGCCATCGTCCCCAATTTACCCGGCTGGTCATCGATGACATCACGGTTCCAGGCTAAATCAATTACTTAAAGAGGTGATTACAAGTGGCTCATAAGAAAGGCGGCGGCAGCTCTACTAACGGCCGCAACAGTCCCGGACAAAGGCTCGGGGTAAAAAGATATGCCGGAGAAGAAGTACTGGCCGGGACTATTATTGTCCGGCAAAGAGGAACCAAGATCCATCCCGGCAACAATGTCGGTCTGGGCAGAGATTATACTATTTATTCGCTGATTGATGGGAAAGTTAAATTCGAACCCTTCCGAAACGACAGGAGAAAGGTCAGCGTTTACGCTGAGGAATAAAATGAAAGAAAAGATTCATCCCAAATACTATCCCGATGCGCAGGTAATTTGTTCCTGCGGCAATACTTATACAATCGGCTCGACCAAAAAACAGCTTAAGGTTGAGTTGTGCAGCAAATGCCATCCCTTTTTTACCGGCGAACGAAAAATAATGGATACAGCCGGCAGAGTGGAACGCTTCAAACAGCGCTACAAGATGGACAAATAAAAACCGAGTTAGGCCTGGGGGAGCGGCAACCCGAGTCCGCTCCCTTTGTTTTAATCGGGGAAAGGTATCATACCGTCCCCGGTTGTTTTCTTTACTCGAATAGAATCTGAATATGGCTGAAAAAAAGTTTTATTACGGCGGACAGGCAGTTATCGAAGGTGTGATGATGCGCGGCAAACAGGTTATGGTCACGGCCATACGCCGCCCGAACGGTGAGATCGCCGCGGAGTCCCGGAGTCTCTCCTCTCTCTATACCGGTAAATGGCGAAAAACTCCGCTGGTAAGAGGCGTCATCGCCCTGATCGAGTCCATGGCGCTCGGCATTCAGACCCTGATGTACTCCGCCAATATGGCACTGGAAGAAGAGCAGACTAAACTTTCCGGGTGGACGACCTTCGGCATTATTTTGTTCGCCCTGGCTTTCGCTGTCGGTGTCTTTTTTATGCTCCCGCTCTTCCTCACCAATCTGCTCAGAGACCAGATCCAGTCCTCTTTTCTTTTCAACCTTGCTGAAGGCATCATCAGGGTAGCCATTTTTATCGGCTATCTCTGGGTAATTTCCATGATGAAAGATATCAAACGGGTATTTGCCTATCATGGGGCCGAGCATAAAGCGATTAATACTTATGAAGCTGGAGAGCCCCTGGAAGTGGAATATGCCCGCAAGTATACCACGGCCAACCCCCGGTGCGGCACCAGTTTCTTGTTTGCCGTAATGGTAATTGCTATCCTGGTTTTTTCCCTGGTCGGCAAGCCCAGCATCGCCATCATGGCCGTTTCCCGCATACTGCTGCTGCCTGTAATCGCCGCCCTGGGTTATGAGTTCATTTATTTTACATCGCGCCACTGCGACAATCCGGTTATGAAAGTGCTGCTGACCCCCGGCCTCTGGCTCCAGTCCCTCTCCACGCGCCAGCCGGATGACAAACAGCTTGAAGTATCCCTGGCGGCTTTAAAGAAAGTACTCGAAGTTGAGCAGCCCGATAGGGTGGCAGCGCCGGAGGCGATACCCAACGCGGAAGCCCAACTTCAGACTTAATAGACTCAGTATATTCGACTTTGAGGCATTTGATATGACTATTCCACTGGAAGAAGGCGACGAGCTACAACTTGACTTCACCAAACTGGCCCGGGCTGCGGAGAAATGTCCCGACATCATCCCTGTAGCGGTACAAAATATCGATACCAGCGAGGTTATCTTGCTGGCTTATACAAACGAGATGGCACTGAGAGAGGCGGTGAAAACCCGCACTGCCGTTTTTTGGTCCACTTCACGCAACGAACTCTGGGAAAAGGGCAAGACTTCCGGAGAGACGTTCGACCTGATTGAAGTTTATGTCATTTGCGAGCAGAACTCCCTGCTATATAAAGTCCGTCCCCGCCGGGGAGGCATCTGTCATACCAAAAACAGGCAGGGCGAACCCCGCAACTGCTATTACCGGAAACTGGACCTGAGCAGCGGAAAACTGGAAAACATCAACCCGTAGACAGCGGATGTTTTGGTCCGAGACCCGCCCCTGCATTTGATTGAGGAGCATACAAGCGCCCGGAGCATATCAGGAGGGGAAGTGCCTTCTCTATCCTGCTACTTCCAGGGCTTCTTTCAGATCTATATCCCCGGTATATAATGCCTTGCCAATAATAGCGCCTTCAACGCCAATCTTCTTCAGGACCTTCAGGTTTTCTACGGAAGAGACTCCGCCGGCGGCGATCACCGGCCTGTTGACGGCATCCACCAGTTCGGTCAACGCATGATAATTCGGGCCTGTTAAAGTGCCGTCGCGGGCTATGTCCGTATAAATAAATCTGCGCACCCCCAGGGCCCTCATATCCAGGGCCAACTCGACCGCTTTTAACCGGGTCTTTTTTGACCAGCCGCGAGTTGACACCTGCCCGTCGCGGGCATCAATGCTCACGATAATATAATCGGCATACTTCCGGCAGGCTTCTCTAACCATCGCGGAATCCTCTACTGCCACCGTTCCCAGTATGACGCGCTCCACTCCCAATTTAAGTATCCTGGTGATGGTTTCCAGACTGCGGATGCCTCCTCCCAGTTGAGTCGGCACCAGCACCACACTGGCGATAGAGGTGATAACATCCAAATTGACCACGTCCCCGGAAGCAGCGCCGTCCAGGTCTACCAGGTGGATGCGGGGGGCCCCCAGTGACTGCCACTGCAAGGCCACCTCCAGCGGATTTTCGCTGAACACAGTTTCCTGCTCATAGTCGCCCTGGTATAGACGAACACACTGACCATGTCTCAAATCGATAGCCGGTATAATTTCTATGTCAATATCCCCCTTGCTCCTATCTTTCCATTAGAAAACACCGGGGCTGTTTTTGTCAAACCGGCCATACTGCTCCGTGGGGAAAGGGACGGAATCAGGATTAATGATTAACTTACCTTACTTTTATGGCAGCCTGGGCCGGGTCACCCACGGCCTGCGCAAGTGAATCAGATGACCGGGGTTCTGCTGGCACCCAGGGGGTACCCGCCATTCCGTCTCGCCTTCGGCGAGGGTATTAAGGCATGGTTCAGCCGGCCCCGGCTCATGGTCCACTGATTAATGATTGAGGAAGGGGAGAGAATTTTGATTAAAGTTTAATGATTGAGGTTAAGAAGGGGGAGAAGGAGACCGGGTAGATTCCGGATCGAAGTCCGGAATGACGGGAAAGGGATAGTCCTCCAGCATGACACCATTATGGATACCAGCGAAAGCCGGTATGGATTTGACAGAATGAAAAAGGCCATGGGAGCATTGACAATATGCCTGATTCGTAGTCTAATGATGTACAATAATACGAGGTTTGAACTGATGTCGGGAAAAATGTCAAAACTTCTTCTGGCAACGAATAACCAGGGCAAAGTACATGAACTGGAAAGCCTTCTGGAAGGAATACCATTCGAGATAGTTACCCCTGCCCGGGTAGGCTTGAAACTGGATGTAGCCGAGACCGGCAGCACCTATGAAGAAAATGCCCGCTTAAAAGCCACCGCCTTTGCCAGGGCCAGCGGACTATTAACCCTGGCCGATGACTCCGGACTGGAGGTGGACGCACTGAACGGGGAACCCGGAATTCGCTCTTCTCGTTATGCCGGAGAAGGCGCCCATGATGCCGATCGTGTGCAATTCCTTTTAACCAAACTTAAAGATGTGCCGGAAGAAAAACGCACTGCCCACTTCCGCTGCGTTATCGCTATCGCCTGGCCTGACGGGCGGGTGGAGTTATGCTCAGGCCGATGTGACGGTATTATCACTTCAACGCCTTCCGGGGCAGGGGGATTTGGCTACGATCCTGTTTTTTATTTTCCTGCTCTGAGGAAAACGATGGCGGAACTCCCCACTGATGTTAAAAATCGCATCAGTCACCGGGCTGCGGCTGCCCGGGAAGCACGCAAAATACTATCCCAACTTGAGTGAGGCGGCCGCCACCAATACTTCATTCCGGTATGCCGCTATCTGGCCTGTCCACCAACCCCGGCGGCGGCTCCGGTGCGCTCCTGCATATGCGTCATAATCAGTTTCTCCAGGTCATGGATATGCTGTTCTTTGTCCTGGGCCAGTTTCTCCCAGAATGCCCGGCAGTTCTCACAGGCGCTGGCTTCCTTTATGTAGGTATTACGTATCCGCCAGAGGCTCTTGCTCTCCTCACTTATTTGCGCAAACAGATTGTAAGTATTATTGTCTAACATAGATAATCCTCCTCAATTTTATTTTTCCGGGTCCATCCTCATCATTCTACTTCCGGATGCCAAGCATTTTTACAGCTAACGCACTTATTTTTTCCCCACATTTTTTACCAGGTACGACCGGATAATTCCTCAGACACTAAGCAATTATATTTATCGGCCGGGCGGAATCCCCGGAGGCCGGCTTTTTATTCTTTTTTTCGCCTTCTGTTGAGGAATATCACCGACCCGATTCCGGCGCCGATGATCAATGCCAGACCGACCATCATCCAGGAGAATGGCAGACTGAACAGACCAGCCGCGGTCTTTGATGATGGAGACGGCAGAGCAGACCCGGCAAGCGGCGCCTCCGCCTGGTCCGGCGGTCCTGCCGGAGCATCGAA
>JAQULX010000144.1 GCA_028718465.1 Dehalococcoidales bacterium
CAAACCTGCCAGAACAATCACTTTTTTCATATCAATATCTCCGGTTTTCTCTATCGATATGTTTCCGCCATATTGTATTCGAGGTCCGTAACCTCAAGATTGATATAAGAGAAATCCCCACTACTCATCTTCCAGACAGCCTCTCCTTTTACAGGCAGTTTCAGGCCATTGAATTCCCCGTAACCGGTCATGGGTGTTTCCCAGGTCTCTTTCACGTATACTCCGTTCACTTCGTGGTATCTTTCGCTGACAAAGTTGATCAAGGCTCCCTTTTCATCGAAATACAGCACTGCCGAGGCACGGTTACCGCCGTCTGTGATGGTAACTCTGGCCGATATATCATCAATGGCTTCCCAAGTTACGTTTTCACTCAAATATGCCGTAGGAAACCACATCATTTCGTTGAGATAACGGACGAGTGAGCTGTAATCAATTTCATCTCCCTGAACATCACCGATAGTTTTGATACCCAGCATCTTAATCAACATACGGCCGTGTTCATCCATATACGAATCTCTGGCAGAGATGAGACTAAACGGGCCAGTCGCCATTTGCCCCATCCAGGCGAAAGCAGGAGGATTGACCGAAAAATATTCAATTGCTGTAATACTTTTCCAGGCATCCTCAGGTGTTTGCCGCAGAGACCCTTTTTGCTTGAGTCTGACAGTATTGACCTTTTCTTTACCCACAACACCCGTATTGCGGAGATACCGTTGAACAGTATCAGGCAAGTTCTTCAGATCTGCTTCGGTCACAACCACTATATCAGGGATGTTACCTGAAAGGACTTCTTGTGCATTAGTGTTGAAACCGTCTCGAATACTTATGCTACAACTGCCAGCGAATACGACTCCTAGCAATATATATACATCTATTAATAAGATGACAATGCCAAGTCCAATTAATCCTATCTGCCACATTTTTAGCCTTCTCACGTGTTCTCCTCCTTTAACAACAAGGGTGTATTCGTAATTATTTTCGGCATTTTAATCAGTTGCCTGTTTAACGCTTATTCGGAATTTTGGGTATATATGCCATGATGAATGCATAAATATGAACTATCGGAAGTTTCGATCTCAATGGGAGCCGGGTTTCCCAGGTAGGTAACATTTGATCTACCGCTGACGCTTGCTTTGAGTCTGCCGTCCAGATTAATCCAGATATCGCTTCCACCTCTAACATCCATGTTGGCATTACATGTCGGGTAATTAATAAGATTGCATTTGGAAGAACCGCTTACTTTTGCAACAATGTTATTTGTATTACCGATTAATTCAACGATACTGGAACCACTGACTGTGAAATCTGTAGCATTAATAGCTTCCAGGGTGCCTTGTAATCTGGAAGATCCGGTTACTTGAATAAACAAGCTGGCAGCAGATATATTAACCACACTGAGCGTACTAGATCCGGATATATCTATTTTAAGATTATCGTCTGAATAGAAGTTGCTTATTACACCTTTAGAAGCATGGGCCAAGCGTAATGTGTTCAAATTCGGTAGAGTGATGCTTACAGCCGGAATCTGATAGAATGGATCAAGCCATTTAATACCCTGTCTCGCAACATACAAAATATCATCGTCTTTTTCCAACTTAATACGAGAAAAATCATCACAGGTTACGCTGATTGAGTATGAAACACCCTGCATTATCTGGACTTCGAAGGCCGAAGTCACTATGATTTTATCAAATCCATCGTAGTCAAATTGCCGTGTTGTTATTTTGTGTCCGTTGTTCTTTCCCGGTTCAGTGTTTGCATTACACCCGTTTAACAGTGTGCATAATGTGAAGATGGTAACCAGTATTAGCAACAATAACTTTTTCATAATAATTTTCTCCTTCGGAATTTATCTGTTGTTAGGTAAGCTATTCATGTCACTAATCTGGCTTGCTCGTATTACTTACAAATTTATTTAAAAAGAGGGTTGTTTCATTACAAATATCTGTCACATTGGTCTGATAGATAAAATGAGAGCAGTCGATAATCTTTAACTCTGCATTTTCTCCTATTCTTTTAAGGTGATTAATCTGATATTCTTCTCCAACTTTTTTAACGCTTTGTGCTGAGATGAGTTTTAATACCGGTATATCTTGAGGAAAAGTAATGGCACTTACTTCATTTATGTTTTCAAGCAACTGAAAAGATTGATTGATCATAGTATTATTGAGAACATGATACGCGAACAATTTGTAGTCTTTGATTTCTTTTTCCGTATAGCCATTCTCAACTTTCTGAGTTGGAGGTATTACATTACTTGTAATACGTGTCAATCCACAAGCCTGCTGTAGTTGAGCAAGCCTGTAAACAATTTTGGGAGGATTACCTTTTTCAACTTTTACGGTTGATGTTGTGTCCAACATAATGATGGCTGATATCTCATTAGGATATTTTGCGGCGTAGTATTCACAATAAACACCGGAAGCAGAATGTGGCATTAAAATATAAGGAGCCTTAAATCCGGCGAGAGATAATGCGGTTCTGATTTCCTGTGTATAATTAATATTTGTTCGTGGTGTGTCTATCTGCTCACTGAAACCAATGCCGAAATATTCGATGCAAACAACCGTGTAATCCTTGGAGAGTTCTCTCATCAAAGGTCCAAAATCTGCACTTGGTAAGGAAATTCCTATACCGGGCAACAATACGACGGTCTTCTCGCTATCACCCATGGAATAGACATGCATTTTATGGCCATTCACTTCTACCATTTGTCCGTAAGGTGACACGGTTTCAAGCTCGTTTGAGAAACACAGCTTATTAACTGCAAACCCGATCAAACCGAGAAAAAAAATAATTCCCAAGACATATCCGATAATAACCAACATCTTTTTACCTCTTTTCAATACCAATTTTTTCATTTCACCCGCTCCTTTCTGCGATGATTTTTGGATTATTATCTCGTTTGACATTTTGTTGCTGATCGATACTTGTATTATCATAAAATGCGGTGGCCGGGTAGACATCAGTTGTGACTATGATTCCTGTGAAGCGTTTAAACGGATTTAGCAGAATGAAATATCATCTTAGCGGCGGATGCCTTATCAGCTGTAAAGATGATGCAAAAGCAGGTTTCAGGCTCTATAATATGGCTATGAAGTGGTTGAAGAATTTATGGAATATCATTAATAAATATCCATTATTAGGCGATAGCCTCATCACGATAATATTAGCGGTTTCAGCATTTGCTAATATACGCGCTCTCTGGGAATTAGAACCACCATCAGTACCAACGTTCTTATCGGTGACTTTAATTGTTCTTATGATTGTTCCCTCAATTTGGCGGCGTATTTTCCCTTTAGCTGCACTTATTATTTCTACATTAGCTATCATTACCCTTCAAGCTCTTGATATCCCTGAAGGTAACTTCATGGTAATTGTTACCGGTTTAAATATCTTTAGTGTCGCAGCATATAGCGAATCTAAAAAGAGATATGTTTTCATTGCCTGCATAATTGGCATTACTACCGCTCAAGTTTACCGTTTAGTATCTAATGACAGTTTTGTATTTCTAAGTAATGCCACTCTGTTTTTTGCCACTAATTTGGTTTGGAATTTGATAATCTTTCTTGCTGTCTGGTGGTTAGGCAATACACTTCGCTTGAGCCGCAATCAGGCTTCACAGTTAAGAGAAAGTACGGAACAGCTTGTGCGAGAACGGGAAGAGAACGCCCGCCGTGCGGTAGTTGATGAACGTATTCGCATTGCACGAGAACTTCACGATGTTCTGGCACATCATGTCAGTGTCATGGGGATACAGGCCGGAGCGGCTCGCCAGGTACTTAAGCAATATCCAGAGAAAGCGATGAATGCATTAAGTCTTATCGAGACATCCAGCCGCCAGGCTGTCGCTGAACTGTACCGGTTGCTTGGACTACTGCGTGACGAAAAACAGGTTGAAAAATTTACCTCGCAGCCCGGTCTATCACAATTGGAAAAATTGATTATCGATATGCAAAATGTAGGGCTTCAAGTGGAAGTGAAAACAGATGGGAAAAAGCATGAAATTCCGCAGATAGTGGACCTATCAGTCTATCGCATTATCGAGGAAGCTCTCACTAATATTCTCAAACACTCCGGGGCTACTAAAGCTACTATTAGTATGAATTATCATAACAATATACTTCTTTTAGATATAGCTGATAATGGACATGGAATTGCCAATGATAGTAGAAACATATCTGGTGGAAAAGGGTTGATAGGAATGAGAGAAAGAGTGAACTTGTTAAAAGGAGAAATCGAGGCAGGCAACGGACGGGATGGCGGATTCCTTGTTAAGGTAAAACTTCCTCTGGATGAACAGTTATGAGTATTAGAGTGTTAATAGCAGATGATCAGTCAATGGTAAGGGCTGGATTCCGCATGATCCTCGAAATGCAAAATGATATGGAGGTAGTTGGGGAAGCAGCAGATGGAGATGAGACTATTGCCGCGGTAAAAAAACTAAAGCCAGATATTGTTTTAATGGATATACAAATGCCTGGAATGGATGGTTTGGAAGCAACCCGGCGTATCGTTGAGTTGCATGAAGAAATCACCACGAAGGTTTTGATTCTTACTACTTTCGAGCGTGATGATTACATTTTCGAAGCTCTCAGAACAGGTGCATGTGGATTTCTATTAAAAAACGCAACTCCAGAGGACCTGGTAGCGGGGATAAGGGTTGTAGCAAAAGGAAACGCACTCCTTGCCCCTTCAGTGACCAGACGCGTTATTGCCAAATTTGTCCAAAAGTCAAAATTTCGAGATTATACAGATTCTCTCGGCAAGTTAACAGCGAGAGAAGTTGACATCTTGAAATCGGTTGCACGGGGGATGACGAATGCCGAAATTGCCCAGGAACTCTTTATTGGGGAAGCTACTGTCAGGACCCATGTGTCAAATTTGCTTGGCAAACTGGAATTACGAGACAGAGTCCAGATAGTTGCCTTTGCTTACGAGAGCGGTATCGTTCAACCCGGTAGCGATTAATTAAGACAGTAATAGCTCGTACGAGAAATTCGATATGAACTGGAAAACATTATTTATCCCACCTATAGCTATCTACGGAACTGTTTCCGTATGGATCGTGATATTGGGTATTTTCCATGTTGATGGAAATTCGTTGTGGGTATGGGCTATCGGCTTAATAATAACAGGCATTGGTTTGTATCTAGCTGCCAAATACATTCACCCAAAAAGCTTGAAGCAAGGTTTTTTAATTAGCCTTGTATGGCTTGTCATCTTCGTTGTGTTGGATATAATTTTAGCTTCAGCATTTACAGGTCTGGAATATTTTTCCGATTGGAAAACTTATCTTCCATATGCTTTGACCTTGATTATACCGCTTTTATCCTGGAAATTGCGGCTCTAGTAATTCTGTCATATTAAATCAAATAAAAAAGTACATTCGAGCACATCTAATCTTTAAGATGATGAGGATAAGAATGAATAGACATGTCGATGAGTTGACCGGAGTCGGCAATACAGCGATTGCCAGACCTGATGTTAATCCGGATAGGAATTTAACGATAGACGAAAATCAATGTGAGCAGCATTCAGCAATAAAATCTATTTTGCTTCACCTAATTCCTGGAATACCGATTATAGTGGGCTTGTTTTTATTTTCTCTGCCGTTCTTTTCCAAATTACTAGGCATAGCCGTTGAGTTACGGGTTTTCTTAGGAATTACTCTATCAATATTAATCACTCTTATCCCGGTTGAATTGGGAATACTTTTCTACGAAGGTAAAAAGCTTAACGGAAAATTGTCACTGAAAGGCGTTATCAGTTTTACAGAAAAAAATCCTTTGAAGAGTTATCTTATATTTGTCCCTCTTTTACTAGTTTATGCAATAATTATGCTTGTCTTCGTTTCTCCTCTTTTCACTCCCTCAATTACCGAAACCCTGTTTGCGTGGTATCCGCAGGAATATAATCTTCAGCACATTTGGAGTAATCCAGGGGATCTTTCCGGCTATCAGGGAGTCTTTCTGTTGCTAGGTTTATATATACTTATTAATGGAGTTCTAGGTCCGTTTGTCGAAGAACTCTATTTCAGAGGCTACCTTCTGCCACGCATGAATGGATATGCGGGCAGATGGGCTCCGGCTCTCAACATCGCACTTTTTTCACTTTATCACTTCTTTTCTCCCTGGGAAAATCCCATCAGGATAATGGCATTCCTTCCATGGGGTTATCTTGTATGGAAAAAAAGAGATATTAGATTCAGTATTTTAGTTCACGTTCTGATGAATACCGGTAATGGCATAATGCTGCTTTGCCAAATACTGGCTTAAAGCATGAATGAAGTCAGCATACCAAAATTAATGCTAGGGTAAAAGGATGAAATGATCAGTTATTAGACTTTAATAGTTCTGTGTATTGAACTACTCGCCCACCCGTGTCTGAATCTGGCTCCCGAGGTTGGACTCGAACCAACGACCAAGCGGTTAACAGCCGCCCGCTCTACCACTGAGCTACTCGGGAAACTATGGGACCGGATAATCCCTGATTTACTTACTACCCCTATTTTATAACAGCTTTTAGTTTACGGCAAGTGCCGGCTACAATGCGCGGCCCATCCGGCAGGCGGTTGGGCGTGATTATCATAAAACCTTGACGACACCTCATGCTATCTAGTAATATCTTGTGGAACATGTTTTTGCCGAGGTGGTGGAATCGGTAGACACGCCATCTTGAGGGGGTGGTGAGCGTAAGCTCGTAGGAGTTCAAATCTCCTCCTCGGCACCAAGTTAACAAACGGCCCGGAGCTTTTTATCAAACAGGCTGAGCGCCGTCCGCGATAGTCACTATTCCGGTAAAATAACAGGCATTATAAGGGGATTTATTTATTATATAAATTATGCTGCCTGATATACATGTTTACCGGTTCGGGAACCAGGTGGCTAATAGGCAGTCCCCGGGCTAACCGTTCCCTGATTATTGAGGCGCTGATATCCACCTCCGGTTTATCCATAAGCATTACCCGCCGTGATATGCCGGGGATACGGCCTTCCAGAGC
>JAQULX010000145.1 GCA_028718465.1 Dehalococcoidales bacterium
TATCTCGCAGGAAGCTTTAAACAATGTGGCCAAGCATTCCGGGGCTACCCGGGCCGAACTGATTTTACATTGCGGACCGGATAAGATAGAGTTAATAATCAGGGACAACGGTAAGGGATTTGATTTACATTCCGCATCGTCTGTCAGCCTGGGACTGGGGATTATGAGGGAGCGGGCCAAAAATATCGGCGCAGCCATAAAAATTGAAAGCAGCCCCGGCAAAGGGGCTTCTATAACCGTTATGAGGGAGAGTATTCAGGAGGATAAAGGCCAATGACGGAGTCAACGCAGATAAAGGTGTTGCTGGTTGATGACCATGCCGTTGTTCGCAGCGGGCTGGGAGCTGTTCTTTTATCTTATGATGATATGACGTTGATCGGGGAGGCCGGAAACGGGGAGGAGGCCATTCGTTTTTGCGAAAAAACTCAACCCGATATAGTCCTGATGGACCTGTTGATGCCGGTAATGGACGGCGTGACCGCGACAGAAGTGATCCATAAGAGATGGCCGAATATAAATATTATCGCCCTGACCAGTTTCAAAGAAAAAGAGATGGTCGAAGGCGCATTGAAAGCCGGAGCGTTAAGCTATTTGCTCAAGAACGTGTCAGCCGGAGAGCTGATTACAGCCATCCGGGGCGCAGTATCCGGTCAGCCGAGACTGTCTCCCGAGGCTGCCCAGGTTCTGATACAGGATATCAAACAGCCTTCCACTCCGGGCTACGATTTAACTGACCGCGAAAAGGAAATCCTGGTCCTGATGGTCGACGGCCTGCCAAATACGGCGATTGCCGAGAAGCTGGTGGTCAGCCAGTCTACAGTTAAATTCCATGTCAGCAATGTTCTCTCCAAGCTGGGAGTTAACAGCCGCACTGAAGCTGTAGCACTGGCTTTAAAGCACCATCTGGTCAAGTAACCGGGCCGTTAGCTATTATAAATTTTCAGCGACAAAGTTCCAGTTGACCACTTTCCAGAAGGCTTCCATATATTTAGCCCGGGCGTTCCGGTAGTCGATATAATAAGCGTGTTCCCAGACATCGCAGGTCAAAACAGGCTTCTTGCCGTCTTTGATCGGATTGACGGCGTTGGCAGTATTTTCAACCTCCAAACTGCCGTCTGCATTCTTGACCAGCCAGGTATATCCGGAGCCAAACAGGGTAGTAGCCGAGGTGGTGAATTTTTCCTTGAACTGGGCGAAAGAACCAAAGCTCTTGTTGATCGCCTCCGCCAGCTTTCCGGCAGGTTCGCCTCCGCCGTCAGGTGACATGCAGTTCCAGTAGAAAGTATGATTCCAAACCTGGGCGCCGTTATTGAAAATGCCGCCGGAAGCCCTTTTAATGATGTCTTCCAGACTCGCGTTTTCGAATTCAGTGCCGGGAACCAGCTTGTTCAGGTTGTCCACATAGGTCTTATGGTGTTTCCCATGATGAAATTGAAGGGTCTCTGCCGATATATTGGGCGCCAGGGCATCTTCAGGGTAAGGTAAATCCGGTAGTTTATATAGTACTTTTTGCTGCATCTCTCTCCTCCCTAAACTATTATTTAACTATCTTGCCAAGAGCATCCGCCACCTGCTTCCCCAGGTCTTTGCAGCGGGCCAGATCTTCACCTTTGGGCTGCCATTTGGCCTTGACACCCGGCGCCGCCAGGGGGATCTTGCAGCTTTTCAGGTGCTCTTCAAGTATCCCCACGCTTTCACCGCTCCACCCATACGTCCCGAATGCTGCGCCGATTTTATTCTGGAATTTCAGGCCTTTTAAGTCTTCGAGAACAGGCCGGATCGTCGGCAGCAGCCCGTTATTGAAAGTGGGCGAGCCCACGATAACCGCCCCGGCCTTGAATATCTCAGTGATAACATCATTTCTGTCGGAGACGGCGGCGCTAAATATCTTATAGGTCATGCCTGATTCCGCCAGCCCGTAGCCGATATTTTCCGCCATCTGCCGGGTACCCTCCCACATCGTATCATACACGATAACGGCGCTATTGCGGGGCTTCTGGGCAGCCCATTCCTGGTAGGTGTGCACGATCTGAAGGGGATCCTGGCGCCAGATCACGCCGTGACTGGGGGCGATCATGCTTACCGGCAGGTTGAGCGCCAGCACTTCATTGATTTTCTTTGTGACCATGGGGCTGAACGGGGTAAGGATGTTAGCGTAATATTTAAGGGCTTCCTCGTAAAGCTCTTCCCGGTCAACCTCATCATTAAACCTGAAGGCAGAGGCATAATGCTGCCCGAAAGCATCATTCGGCATCAGGATGTTATCACCGGTTAAATAGGTGAACATGCTGTCCGGCCAGTGCAGCATCGGAGCTTCGATGAAGACCAGGTCACGCTTCCCGATGTTAATCTTCTCACCTGTTTTGACCGCTTTGAAATTCCAGGGCTGGTGATAATGCCCTTCGATGCTTTCTTTTCCCCGTTCGGAGACCACTACCGCAGCCGAAGGGGCGATCCTCATCACTTCCGGAAGCCCTCCGGAGTGGTCCGCTTCGGAATGGTTAGCCACAACGATATCGATTTTGGAGGGGTCGATTATCTCGCTGATATTTTTTATAAAGTCCTTGACATAAGGACCCCATACGGTATCTACCAGCACTACTTTTTCATCCATGATCAAATATGAGTTGTAAGTCGATCCACGGTGGGTGGTTAATTCATGACCATGAAAACTCCTGAGCGGCCAGTCCACCACTCCTACCCAGTACACTCCATCAGTTAATTCGGTCACCATCTTCAATACCTCCTGGATAAGGAATTCAGGCAGTAAAAGCAGGAGTTCTGAATATGTTGCTTTTACTGCCTTATCTTCACTCCGTACTGATTGGAGTGAAGTCTCTATCGTTCGTCCCTGTAAAAAGTGTTTCTTATTTCATTGTAAGATATTTGCCTAGTAATTTTCTGCCAGCAGTTCATAATATGCCTGGGGATGTTTGCAGGCGGGACACACAGCAGGGGCTTCCGGGCCTTCATGAACATAACCGCAGTTAAGGCAGTGCCACTTGACTGTAGTTTCTCTTTTGAACACTTCACCGGCATCGACATTCCGGGCCAATTTCCGGTACCTTTTTTCATGGAACTCCTCGACTTCGGCAATTTCCTTAAAGGAGTCGGCGATTTCGGGGAACCCTTCTTCCCGGGCGACTTTTTCAAAATCGGAGTAAAGCACGCTCCACTCCAATCTCTCGCCATCGGCTGCCATTGTCAGGTTTTCTTTTGTACCCAGGATTTGTCCGGCAGGATAGGAGGCGGTGATTTCTACGTCTCCTCCCTCCAGGTATTTAAAGAAAATCTCGGCATGCTCTTTCTCATTGGCTGCTGTCTCCGTAAAAATATTGGCAATCTGCTCGTAGCCCTCCTTCCGGGCAATACTGGCAAAAAATGTATAACGGTTCCTGGCTTGAGATTCTCCGGCAAATGAGGTCAACAGGTTTTTTTCGGTACGGGTCCCCTTAATTGATTTCGCCATGTTCTTTTCTCCTTTAAATTTTAGTCTTCGTTTTTTCGTACTGGGCGATTACTGGCAGTCCAGACACAATCCGCCGAACTCCAGGTGGTGTTCCGTGATCTTAAAGCCGGTCCGGTCGGCGACCCTCTTTTCCAGTTCTTTATCTATTTTGACATCCAGATCGAAGATCCGCCCGCATTCGCGGCAGCGAAAATGATAATGAGGTTCGGCATTTCCATCAAAATGGTTCGTTTCACCGCGGACCCCTATTTCCCGGATGAGCCCGGACTGATTAAGCAGTTTTAAGTTGCGGTATACAGTTCCCAGACTGATATGGGGGATCTCTTTTCTTACCTGCCGGTATATCCAGTCCGCATCCGGATGGCAGTTAGTGCCCTTTAAAATTTTGATTATTACTTCCTTTTGCCTGGTATTTCTATTCAACTCCACCCCACATTTATCAATAATAATTACTGTTATCATCGTATTAAATTGCTGAAGGTTTGTCAAGGCCGCTTGCCGGTACTGCCTGTATCCAGGAAATTCATACCTGATACAAAGGTACTAAACAGATAGCTATGCCATATACATATTCGACTATTTACACAATGCGATTATCATGCTAAGATGTATATAGTAAGATAATCAAGCAACAGATTGCTTAGCACAGGAGGTGAATAATGGACAAGCTGATAGCATTTCTGGCGAATTGGGGAGAAGCAATCTATCAATACAGGCAGGAATATTTAAACAATATGTTACACCTGGAAGAGCTCCCAACCGAAAAGACATCAACTGAAGAGACATCAACGGTAGTGTCTTCCAAACCAGCCAAAGAAATGAAGAAGTTGGAATCCTTAGAATCCACTAATTAATCACAGCAAGGATTCCAGAGGCAACGGCCGGGCAGAGAGTACAACTAGACTCCTGCCCGGTTGTATTATCCGGCCCCGCTTCACTCACAGTAATGCAATTGCTTTAGATATCAGGTTCCCGGGTATTACGCAAGGTAAAGAAAAAAGCAGCCCCTTTATCAAGCTCGGATTCCGCCCAGATCCGCCCCCCATGCCTTCTAATAATCCTATCCACGGTAGCCAGCCCGATACCATCGCCGGGATATTCCCCACTGGTATGGAGCCGCTGGAAAGGCCTGAACAGTTTATCGATGTAGAGGGCGTCGAAACCAACTCCGTTATCTTTTACATAATAAACCGTCTCGGTGTTTTTCGAGACAGCGCCGAATTCAATTCTGGCCAGGGGCTTCCGGAGAGTAAACTTGAATGAGTTATTCAGAAGGTTGGTTAAAGCCAGCGTCAACAGCTGCCGGTCTCCCCAGACTTTTATATTGTCCTGAATGACAATTTCGACAGGTCTGTCAGGCTGTCCGGTTTTCAGGTTATCGACGATAGCCCCGGCGATTTCGGACAGGTCAACTTCTTCCTGACGCATTTCGGCCCGGGTGACCCGGGACAGATTGATCAAATCATCGATTATCCGCGACATATGCTGGCTGGCTTTCCTCACTCTGGCCAGATAATCTTTGCCCCGCTCATCCAGTTTATCAGCATACTCCTCAATGACTATCTGGCTGAAGCCGTCCAGGGCTCTCAAGGGCTGGCGCAGATCGTGTGAAACCGAATAGCTGAAAGCTTCCAGTTCCCGGTTGGCTGTTTCCAGTTCTGCGGCATAGCTTTTGAGGGATTCCTCGGCCTGCTTGCGGTCGGTAATATCCTGGACCGTGCCGAAACCGCTTATTAAGTTTCCCTGTTGATCGAACTCAAGCACCGCTCTCTCATGGACCCATTTTACACAAGTACCAACCAGGATGCGGTGCTCGATATCATAAGGATCGCCTTTCAAAGCGGCGGACCACTGCCGGTCCACATATTGCCGGTCGTCGGGATGAATATACGAGAGGAAAATTTCATAACTCATTGGCGTTCCCTCAGGGATCCCAAAGATCCGGTAGGTCTCATCCGACCATAAAAGCACATTATTCTGCAAGTCCAGCCGCCAGTTGCCGGTATGAGATACTTCCTGGGCATGTTTTAAATCCTGCTGGCTTTCTTTGAGAACCGTTTCAATCCTCTTTTGTTCCGCCATAGCTGCGGCCAGGCTCAGATTGCCGCTGCTCAGGTTGGCGATGATATCAGCCAGCCGGGAGTAGAACTGCATCAGGTTCTTGATCTTCTCACGGCTCCAGCGCGGGACCTTGCGGACCGCCTCCAGATAGTCAGCCTTGTCAAAACCATACCTATCAGCCTGGGCGGCAAAAAAATCATAGTCGACGTGCTCATCTTCATAGAAGTACTGACCGGAGAAAATATTCCCGAGGTGTCTGTCGCCGATGAAAATAGGGGTTACGATATCCCACATGTTATTCCGGCATTTATATTCCCGGATTTCGCCTTTTTTCAATTCCAGGTTGAGGGCGGTATCACTCTCGATGCAATTATGAAGAGTCTGCGGATGGACTCTATGAAACCGGGTGCAGACATCCTGCCATCCGGTAGCGGCCAGGACCTGGCCTTTGAGATCAATAATAGCGAATGCATGGGGCGTTACCTCATGAAGGCTGTCCATCAAGGACTGGAGAGCCTTCGCGTCGATAATATTACCCATAGGCTGACGGCTGATGTCCACAGTCATATTCTATATTCCGGAGCCGGACCCCGTCAAAAACCATGATAAAGTCGCCGGGTAAAAGACTAAAGTCATTGTCCGGCTGGTACTAACCTGGGATTTCCGTTCAGCGCGGGATGTGTTTTTATAGTTAGGCCGGATTTTTAAACCGGGGACTGATTTAGTAATATGTAAACGGTGTTTTTTAAAGACAGGCAGCTAGAACAATATTCTAGAAAAGTATTGCTTCCTTTAGCTGTCCGTCTGGTGTTTAATAGCTAATTGGTGGAGGATTTAAATTCCTTTCCGTCTGAATTGACCAGAAGGTATATTTACCTTGATTCCGGAGGATAAGAGAAGATATGGAAGAATATGACGATACCTTTATGGAAGCATTTGATGAAATGCAGAAGATGGGCCTGGCAACTTCCGGTAATCTCTGGATCGAGACAGCAATAGAACAAAGAAGCTCACAACTGCCGATCACGATTGCAAATTCCAGGCTGCTTACTTACGATATAATCGATCGAAAGATCACGTCCCTGGAAAGCTTTAATTGAATAAAGACGGTTAGAAAACCCCGGGTTTAATTCTCGACGGATTCCCCCTTGTTTTGTGTATATTTCTGCCAGGCTTTCATATCCATTCGCTTGTGTAGTTGTGAACCGGGAACATCGTTCATCTAAAAGCCCTCAAGCCATTTAGCGCTCAAGGGCTTTTTTAGCTTCAGAATATGGTGCGCCCAGAGGGATTCGAACCCTCGACCACCGGTTTCGAAGACCGATGCTCTATCCGCTGAGCTACGGGCGCATGCTTTAAAACAGGTGATTATCAGGCTTCCTGAAACAAGGGACGGCGGTATGTCGGCTGTCCGCTTTTACCGTGGAAACTACACTTTA
>JAQULX010000146.1 GCA_028718465.1 Dehalococcoidales bacterium
CTGGTACGTCTCGTAGTGCCGAATCCCGGCAGGGTATAAGAATAGACATTAGTTCGCGGCAGGCCCAAAAAATCCATGGTCTTCACCGCCGCCAGCAGCGCCAGTGTAGAGTCCAGGCCGCCGGAAACACCCAGGACCAGCTTCTTCTTTTTAGCCCCGGTCAACTTCTTGGAGAGAGCCCCTACCTGCATGGAAAAGATTTCCCGGCATCTCTCGGCACGGCGGGCCTTATCGCCGGGCACGAACGGATAAGGATCGAAAGTGCGCCACAGCCTGGTTACCGCAAAATCACTCACATCCGCTTCAACAACACGAAATGGCCTGGAGTTGGGCCACGCATCATGAAAACTGGTAGCAAGGCGGCGGTCGAATACCAACCGTTCGATATCTATATCCGAGATAATAAGCTGGGACCCGGTGCATAAACGCGGCGACTCCTCCAGGACCGTGCCGTTTTCGGCGATGATCCCGTGGCCTCCGAAAATCATGTCATTAGAAGATTCCCCGATGCTGCTGGACAGGTAGCAATAGGCGGCCAGGCAGCGTCCTGACTCCGAGGAGACGATGATCCTCCGCCAGTCATCCTTCCCCAGTACTTCATTGCTGGCCGATAAATTAAATATTACGTTGGCCCCCGCGACAGACTGAAACTCATGAGGAGCAAAAGGCACCCAGAGGTCTTCGCAGATCTCCACCCCCAGGACAGCGTCCGGAACTCCCTTTAATTTAAAAATAATATCCGTGCCGAACGGGACCTGCTGTCCGGCAATCTCGATAAGGCCGGGCTGAGCTTTCCGGCCGGACTCAAAGAAGCGCTCATCATAAAATTCTTTGTAGTTCGGTAAAAAGGCCTTGGGGATGATTCCCAGGATACGGCCGTCACTAATGACCACAGCGCAATTAAATATTTTCTGGTCTACCGCAAGCGGAGCGCCGGCGATAACTATCATCGCCTGGCCGGCAGTCTCGGAAAGGATGGCGGTTAAGCCACTCTCGACTTTCCTGAGCAAAGCCGCGTGCTGCACCAGGTCCTGAACAGTGTAACCGGTGAGCGCCATCTCGGGAAAACAGAGCGCCTGGACCTTTTCTTCGCGAGCCTTCCGGACCAACCCGATTATGGACTCGACATTGAAGTCAACATCGGCGACACGCAACTCCGGAACAGCGGCGCCTATCCTCAGATATCCCAGGTCCCGGCTCAAGCCGATACCCTGGCTCAATTTTTGCCTCCTGACTGTCATTGTGAGGCTCCTTTTCTTGTCTCCGGCAATCTGTGTTTTTCAGACCGTCACTGACTATTTCTCTTTGACACCCATTCCGAACCTGATCCGGAACCCGGACCCTCTGTCTCCTCCTCCAGACCCCTGCTTTGGCAGGATCTAAAGAAGGCCGTCATCCCGGAGGGGCCCGGCGCCTTTTCCCCCGAAGTGATGAACGGGGGCGGGGCCGTGTCACTATTTTAGCATAACATGAACAATACTTAACAGAACCGGTATAACCGTGGCGCCCAAACAGCTTCGGCCCGGCCATTGCAGGTCCGCTAATTCACAAAACACTATCCGCGGGAGAAATAACAGATTGCGTGTTCCCTGTTGCCACATCAGCATTCGGGACAACAGAATAAAAATCAGCCTGCCGCGCTCCACTTCAGCAGGCTGATAAAAGGAGGAAAGAGATGAAAAAGTTATCCCATCCACTCCCACCAACAATATTACTATAACAGGACCATCGTAAGTTGTAAATACTCGAATAGGTTCGATGATTCCGCACTTCGAAACAGGCCTCCGTGGGGAGGGGGTCAGGATCAAAGATTAATATTTAACTTACGTCTGTGGCAGCCAGGGACACCCAAAGGGTTCCCGCGCCATCCCGTCTAGCCTTCGGCGAGGGTATTAAGGCATTCCGCTCGAGGCCTCCAGCATGACAGGAGAGAAGGGGGGCGGCGGTTCATCAGGGAGCTTTTACGATTTCGGCCCGGGGGACTTTAAGCATGGGTAAAAGCAACACCAGGGAGACAGCTCCGGCGGTCCCGGCAATGACAAAAGCCCACTTCAAAGTGCCCGTGACATCGGCCGACCAGCCGGCGATAATGGGCGCTACTATCGAACCGGCTCCCATGAGGAAAGTCCAGAGCCCGATAATGCCTCCGGCAGACTGCCTGGAGAAGAAGTCCGCCGCGCAGGCCGCATACATCGCCCAGCAAGCGCCGTAGCCGATCCCGTAAACAGCGCAAATTGCCATTAAAACCCAGCCCCGGCTGTAGGCAATTCCCAGGCAGCCCCCGCCGATCAATGCCGCGCACAAGAGCATGATCTTGATGCGTCCCAGCTTATCGGAAATCGGGCCCAGCGTTATTTTTCCGGTAATCGCGCCCACCCCGATAATAGTTATCAGCAAGGTTGCCGAATCATATGAAAAAGAAAGCTCCTTGAAAGCGTAAGTACTCAGGAAAGTAAAGGGAATGATGATGGCGAAACCGGTAAGGAGATATGCTGAGCCGATAAGCCAGAAGCGCTTATCTGTGAGAATAGTTTTATAGGTTTGCCCCAGACTGCTAATCCACCCTGCCGTCTTTCCAACAGGCCGGACGGCCTGATTCCGGGGATAGCTCCGTATACACAGGTAATTTAACAGGCCCAGGGCCAGACCCAGGATACCCAGCACCATCCACCCGGTTTCCCATCCTGAATAAACTACCGCTAACGGGGCCAGCAGCCCGGCAGCCATCACCCCCAGCGAACTCCCGGCGTCAATGAGAGACAGGCTCATTCCCCGCCGTTTATCGCTGACCCACCGCTGGGCCAGTGACATTACCGGCGCCCATCCGGCGGAAGCACCGACACCGGCCAGCATGAAAAACAGACTGGCCTGTAGTAGTGAGCCCGAATACTGCATCAGAAAGGTGCCCGCTCCCATAAGGGCTATAAAGACCGCGAGGAGCAACCTCACATCAACCCGATCGGATATTATACCCAGGACGGGAGAAAGCATAGTATATGCGATGAAATACGAGGAGTAAATCAGGCCGGCTTCGGCATTTGTTATGCCAAGTACAGGAAGCATTTCCGGGAGCAGCGTGCCATAGCTGTAGCGGATAGAATAAACTGCCAGGACTGTACAAAAACAGGCGAATAAAACTGCGATAGCACGCTTGCTCATAGCCGGACCGTACTCCTCTTACTGTGCTGTGGAGTCTTTTCACATCCCTGTGAAATGGTATCCACCTGATCTATGGATTCCGGTTTCCGCCTGAACGGGTCTGAAAGAAATGAAAGACCTTTGTTCCTGTTGTGTTTCAGGAACCAGGAACCACTAGTCATTATTATAAAGGTTGGTCATGCGATTAGTCCAGAGTATTCAACACTTAATTTGTAGGAATGACTATAATATATTCAGAGCAGACTGCTTTGTTGATAGGGGTGGAGAGGAAGGGGAAGGATGAAGTCCTTATCGAAGAGGACCTGCAGGTACGCAGCCGGTATAGTTATTACGGCCGTCATCCTGGCATTGGCCTCCTGTCGCTCTGCCGTTCCTGCCGATGCTATCGAGGTTGACCTGAGTGAGGCCATCGCCCTTTCACAGGGAAATAATGTCGAGAGTATCACCCTGGATACCAGCAACGGCATCATGGTTCTCACCGCCGCCGTCGACGGCCCTCCTTTACAGATCACCGATGTGAACGGCAGTCCGGTACAGGTAGTGAGCGGATCGCAGCTCATGGCCAATACAGGCAACCTCAATCTGGCTGAGCTACAGGAACTGGGACTGGTTTTGCCCGCCCGCTTCTCAACCACATCTGCCAATAATAACCTGGGCGCTATCCTGATAAGCTGGCTGCCTCTGTTATTGTTATTCTTTCTCCTGTTCATCCTCTTTCGTTCCGGCAGCAGCATCAGGGGCCAAACAAGCAATTACAGCCGCAGCCGGGCCAGACTGGGCACAGGCAATACTCCCGGCGTCACTTTTTCCGATGTCGCCGGAGAGGAGGAGGCCAAACAGGACCTCCATGAAGTAGTCGATTTCTTGAAGAACCGCAGCAAGTTCCAGGCTGTAGGAGCCCGGATACCCAAAGGCATCCTGCTGGTGGGCCCTCCCGGCACTGGAAAAACCCTGCTTGCCAGGGCAGTCGCCGGAGAAGCCGGCGTACCCTTTTTCTCTATCAGCGGCAGTGAGTTTGTGGAAGTCTTCGTCGGGGTGGGGGCATCCCGTGTCAGGGACCTGTTCGAACAGGCCAAGCAAAATAAACCCTGCATTATATTTATCGATGAGATAGATGCCGTCGGCCGCCGCCGGGGCAGCGGCTTAAGCGGCAGCAGCCATGAAGAGAGAGAGCAGACCCTTAACCAGATTTTGACTGAAATGGACGGATTTACTCCTAATGCAGGGGTTATAGTTCTGGCAGCCACCAACCGCCCGGACGTGCTGGATCCGGCCCTTTTGCGTCCCGGCCGTTTTGACAGGCGCATCACCCTCGAGCTACCGGATATCGGTGAGCGCCTGGCCATCCTGAAAGTCCACGCCGTGGGCAAACCTCTTCATAAATCGGTTGATCTGGAAACAATCGCCAAAGAGACCCACGGCTTCAGCGGGGCCGATCTGGCAAACCTGGTGAATGAAGCGGCTATTCTAACTGCCCGGCGCAACGAGACCTCGATAAGCATGAACGAGATGGAAGAAGCTATCGACCGGATTGTGGCCGGTCCTCAGAAAAAGAGCCGGAAAATCAGCCAGCAAGAGAAAAGAATGGCGGCTTACCATGAGGCTGGTCATGCCCTGGTCGCTCGAATGCTGCCTAATGCCGATCCGGTGCATAAAGTTTCTATTATCACCCGGGGCGGTATGGGCGGCTATACCCGGCTGCTGCCCTCCGAGGAGCACTATCTAATGACTCGCTCGCAATTCAAGGATATGCTATCCACTTTTTTGGGAGGTCATGTGGCCGAGGAGATGATATTTCATGAAGTGACCACCGGACCGCACAGCGATATCAAACAGGCTACCGCCATCGCCAGAAAGATGATCACTGAATTTGGAATGAGTGAAAGTCTTCCGTTAAGAACATTCGGCGAAGGGGAAGAAGACGGACCCTATATCGGCATGCAGCACCGGGACTATAGTGAAGATGTGGCCAGGCAGATCGATGAGGAAGTGCGGAATTTAATTGATTCCGCCAAGGAAACAGCCAGGCAGATATTGCAGGAGAACCGCCTCCGGCTGATACATCTGGCCGAAAAACTGATCGTGACTGAGACTCTGGAAGGCAAGAACCTGGAAAGGGCTTTCACGGAGCCCATTCCTTCCGATGAGACCTATGGGGGTGGAGAGCAAACTATCGAGCCTGTCAAGTCGATTTCGAACAACCGCCAGAATAACCGCCATGGACAGCGGGCTGCAGGGCCTACCGTCTGATGTTTAACCGGCATTGGCGATGTCCGGCCTTCTCTCCATTCCAGGCTTGAACCGGAAGCCGACCGGCCTCTTCCCCCGGATGCAGTTTTTCGTCAATACGGATAGAAGGCTCTTCTCCTGAATACCGCTCTCTTCCGGAATGATCATAAAGAGCATGTCATTTGACAATAGCCGGCTAAAACAATATGCTTAGGGATAGAATGAGCAGCGAAAAACCCAAAGAACCGGAAGACGGACGCGATAAGTCTATCCGCGAAATTGTCCGGGGCATTTATCAAATACGCGTGCCACTGTCGGAAGACCAGACTGTTCCACTTCCATATGTGAATGTTTATCTGGTAGAAGGTACGCACGGCTGGTTCCTGATAGATACCGGCTGGTCCTCCCCCGGTTCGCTGGAATTCATGAATACCACCCTCGGCAGCCTGGGTCTTTCTTTAAAAGACATCAGCACTATTATCATCACTCACTGTCACCCCGACCACTTCGGACTGGCCGGAAAGATCAAGCACCTGTCGCCCAGGATCCAGATATTAATGCACCGATGGGAATTGAACCTGATGGAATCGCGTTACATCAGGTTTTCCGAACCCCAGGAAAAGATGTCCATATTGTTGATCAGCCACGGCGTACCGGTAAATTTGATTGGAGACCTGGAGATGGCTTTCATGCCCGCCCTGGAACTGGTAACTATCACCGACCCTGACCACATCCTGTACAGCGGCGAGATCATTGATACCGGAATTTATCAACTGGAGGCCATCTGGACTCCCGGACACTCGCCGGGACATATCTGCCTGTATGAGCACGGGAACGGCTTTCTTTTTTCCGGCGACCATATTTTACCGAATATTACCCCTAATATCAGCTACCATATCCTGTCCGGAGATAATCCCCTGGGCGACTACCTCTACGCCCTGGGTAAACTCAGCAACCTGCCGGTAACACAGGTGCACCCCGGTCACCAGTATTCATTTTCCGACCTTAAAGGCAGGGTCAAGGCCATCCTCAACCACCACCAGGCCAGAGAAAATGAAATACAAAAATTCGTCGGAAACGGGACTTACAGCGCTTATGAGATAGCGGCCAATATCTCCTGGGAAATACCCGGGCTTTCCTTTGATGAATTCGTTCCATTTCACAAGCGTATGGCGATAACCGAAACTATCGCCCATGTTGAGCATATGCGCTGGGAAGGCAAGCTGCGAAAAACCCTCAAAGATAAATATATTCTCTATTCTAAAGCCTGACCTTCTGCCACTCGAATCCCTTCCATTAAACATGTCCTACGCAGCTATGCAATAATTGGGAGCCAGTTAACCTTACAGGCTATTGCACCCCTCCATTCTTGTTGCTATACTTATGGCAAGGTTAAGGTCTCCAGCGGGAGGAACAAATGCAGCATTATCGATTAATGTGCCTGATCGCCCTGATAATAACAATACTCTTTTCAGTCATCGGCTGTTTCGGGGTTGCCAGCGGCGCCGGGAAGTCTACCGGAACTGCTACTCCCACAGGGATGATG
>JAQULX010000147.1 GCA_028718465.1 Dehalococcoidales bacterium
ATATGTCTCTGTTTTGGGGAACAGTCGCGTTACTTTGTAAATCATAAGCACCAGCTTGTGTCCTTCTTTCCAGACATCGAGATCAGTAAACGAAGCTATTTTCTCAACCTTATTATTCATTAATCAATAATCCTTAATCATCATTCGACCCCTCTCACCTTGATCGTAGTTGCCACAGTACCCTTACGGCCGTCGCGGTAAGTAACATTGGCCTGAACGGGAACCTCTTCATGGCCGCCGTAGACAGCGTGAATCAGGTCCCTGTATTTATCCTCCATAAATTCACGTCTGATCTTGCGGGTACGGGTGAGCTCGGCTTCATCCGGGTCGAACTCTTTATGCATAAGAACGAATTTTTTCACCCTGGCCGGTTCCGGAAGGAAACTGTTGACCCTCTGAAGGTCTTTGCGGATCAGGTCAGCCACGCCGGACTTCTGGGAAAGGTCCACAAAGGTAGTATAGGCAATGCGGTTGCGCTCAGCCCATTTTCCCACCATGGTAAAGTCTATGTTGATAATTGCGGAAACGAATGATTTATCTTTACCACCGACTACCATGGCGTCTTTAATATAAGGGCTGAAGCGGAGGCGGCCTTCGATATACTGAGGGGCGTACTTGACCCCGGAGCTGAGTATGCCCATGTGTTCCAGGCGATCCATGAAAATCAGGTGCCCCGAGTCATCGATATTCACCGCATCGTTAGTATGGCACCAGCCGTTTATGAAAGACTCAGCGGTCTTCTTTTCATCCTTCAAATACCCGGAGAACATACAATCGCTCCTCACCAGCAGCTCACCCTCATCCGTGAGCCTGACCTCGGTCCCCAGGGCCGGACGCCCGACAGTCTCGAATTTGACCTCGCCTTCGCTGTGGGAAGAAATGAAACCGGCTTCGGTGCTGGCGTAGACCTGCCGCAGCTCGATTCCCAGGGCATGAATCAGGCGGAAGGTGTCCAGGCTCAATACCGAGCTTCCGGTAACAGCCAGCCTGACATGACTTAAACCCAGCCTGTCCTTTAAAGGACGGAACAGCATCCAATAAGCCGCCTGATGGGCCAATCGCCAGAGAATGCCAGCGCTCTGGCCCTTGAAATTAATATCAGCTATCCGGTGACCGACCGGCATGAACAGCCGGTAACAAAGCCGTTTCAAAGGGCTGGTATCGATAATTTTCACATGGATATCGCTGACCAGGCTTTCCCACTGCCTGGGACCGTAAATAACGAAATCTGGTCCTACTTCGCGGGTATCCTCGGCGATAGTCTCAGGTTCTTCGGGAAAATTCAGCACCGCTCCGGTCAGCAGGTGCGGGATGGTGCCGAAATAGCTGTCTCCAACCCAGGCAGCCGGGAAGTTCGAGATCAAATTATCCCGGCTGTCCAAGGGATACCTCATCACAAAACCCCTGGCGGTAGTTATCAGGGCCTGATAAGTGGTAACAGCCCCTTTGGGCAATCCGGTGGTACCGGACGTATAATAGATAAAAGCGGTGTCCGTGCTGCAACCCTTCTCAACATTCTGTTCGAACAGGCCGGGATGGTCTTTCTCATATTCTTTACCCAGCCGGACCACCTGGTCGAAACTGATAATCAGAGAGTCATCATAATTTCGCAAGCCTTTGGGGTCCCAGTAGATGATTTTCTTCAGCAAGGGGAGGTCATTTTTGATTTCCAGGAATTTATCGGTCTGCTCCTGGTCATTGACAATAGCGAACCGGATATCCGCATGGGTGGCGATATATTTCACTTCGGACGGAATGCAGTCTACGAAAATTCCGGTCGGGATGCCACCGGCAGACTGGACGGCGAATTCGCCCCAGAACCATTCCGGCTCATTATCCCCGATGATGCCGACAGCATCGCCGCGCTGTAAACCAAGGCTTATCAAACCCAGAGAAAAATACTTGATCCGTTCATAGTATTCGTTCCAGGTATACCTCTGCCAGATGCCGAACCGCTTCACGCACATGGCGGTCCGGTTCCCCCATTTTAACGAGTTACTGCGGATTATCTGGGGAATAGTCTCGATTTTGACCGCCTCGTCATTACTGATTTGTTCTGCTATCCTCATATTTCCCAATCTCCCCGGAGCAGTCCGGGACATATCGTCTCCAATGCCGGCTTCCCCTATCAGATTTTCCATAAAAAAAATACCTCCCGCCTGGGAGGTATTCAATGACATTCTTATGGTCTAATTATGGTTAGAGAAAAGTCATGCCTGACCCCCAAGCGCACCCTGTGCGCCCGGTAAAGATGAATGCCATCTGCTCAAATCTGAATATCGCGGTCATTCTCAGGCTTCTCTCTTTTTGATAACTGAAGTCAGATTACCATAACAGGGTACGGTTTGTCAATGTGTGTTTAGTCGTTCAAGACAGACCGGAATAGTGATATTTGTGGCTGTGCCTGAACTGTCAACTTTTCTCCCGGAATTTATCACCTATTAAGGATTAACACACCGCGTCGGTCCGCAACAGTCCCCTCCTGCACCGGAGGGGACTTTATTTTTGTTTTTTGAAAGCAACTCATTCAAATGCTACAATAAGCTTATTCAAAAACTGTTTCACCAGGCCCGACTAACATCAGGGCTGCCTGCCCTTCCGATAAATGGGGCAGGGAAGCCGAGAAACAGGTATAAAAGGATATTATAAAAATAATCAGGACAGACGGAGACCGATTTATGCTGAAAGATATTTTAAAAATACTGGAGAAGGACTCCAGGGCAAGCTTGCAGCAAATAGCGACTATTACAGGCATACCGGAAGCTGAAGCAGCTCAAGCCATTCGAAAAGCGGAGCAGGACCAGGTGATCTTGAGGTACAAGACTATCATAAACTGGGAAAAGGCCGGAGACGAACATGTCTACGCCTTAATCGAGGTTAAAATCGCTCCGCAAAGAGATGTGGGATTCGACGCCATTGCAGAGCGTATTTACAGGTATCCGCAGGCATCTACGGTTTACCTGTTGTCCGGAACTTTTGACCTTCTGGTAATAGTAACCGGCAAGACCATTCAGGAAGTAGCCAATTTCGTAGCCCAGAAACTGGCCCCTATCGAGGGCGTACAAAGCACGGTAACCCATTTCATGTTGAAGAAATACAAAGAAGACGGAGAAATACTGGAATCCAGAGAGGAATTGAAACGGCAGCCTCTGATACCCTGATACATGAACTTAGAGATTTGTTGTAAGACCATTACCACTCACTTACATCTCTCTCCCGGTGGAGAGAAGAAATCTTAAATACATCTTTTATCCGGGTTGTACCAGATGGTCGCTGTTCCAGATAAATACGATGCTTTTTTCAGGGAGAATGCTATGACAATCAGCCAAAATAAATGCCCGCCTTATGTTTCGGAGTGCGTCAACGACCTGGCCCCGTCGGGGATACGCAGGTTTTTCGATATGGTGGCCAACATGGAGGGGGCTATTTCTTTAGGAGTCGGCGAGCCGGACTATGTAACACCCTGGCACATCCGGGAGTCCGCTATTTATGCTTTGGAGAAGGGGTATACCATGTATACCTCCAATGCCGGCATGCCCGAGCTGAGGGAAGAGCTGGCAAGATTTCTGTATGCCCGGTATGGAGTGAAATATGAGCCCTTGAATGAAATCCTGATTACCACCGGGGTCAGTGAAGCCCTGGACCTGGCCATGCGAGCGATCATGAATCCGGGAGATGAGGTCATAATGCCTGATCCATGCTACGTTTCTTACGCTCCCTGTGTTTGCCTGGCCGGCGGACGGCCGGTGCAGGTCCCGGTAAACATCGATAGTAATTTCGAACTGAGGGCTGAGGACATTGTACCCTATATTACAGACAAGACTAAAGCCATTCTTCTGGGTTATCCGGCCAACCCCACCGGAGCAACGATGTCACGAGAGAGGCTGATGCAAATAGCGGATTTAGCCCGCCGCCGCAATTTACTGGTGATATCCGACGAAATCTACTCCAGGCTGGTTTACGGTGTCGAGGAAGTTTGCTTTGCGGCCTTACCCGGAATGAAAGAATCAACTGTTTTTCTGGGCGGATTTTCCAAAGCTTATGCCATGACCGGGTGGCGACTGGGGTATGCCGCCGGGAACCGTGATATCATCGCTGCAATGACCAAGATTCATCAATACACCATGCTGTGCGCCCCGATTATAGCACAGAAGGCAGCCCTGGAAGCCCTGAAAAACGGAGAGCCGTATGTTCAGGAGATGGTCAGCGATTATAACCGCAGAAGAATGCTGATGGTCAAGGGATTCAACAATATCGGTCTGCCCTGTTTCGAGCCGCGAGGAGCATTTTACGCCTTCCCTTCGATAAAAAGCACCGGTATGATTTCCGAAAAGTTTTCCGAGGCATTGCTAAAGGAAGAAAAAGTAGTGGTAGTACCAGGCACAGCGTTCGGTAAGGGAGGAGAAGGCTATGTCCGCTGCTGCTATGCCACGGCAATGAATGAAATAGAAGAGGCTTTATCCAGAATTAAGCGGTTCCTGGACAGACATATGTAGAGAAAAAGCAAACCGGACTGCAAGAGCTTACTTCAACAGGAAGCAGAGCGATTAATGAAGGTAAACCTGGCCGGCGAAGGCGATATAATACTGACCGGAAAGATTCTATTTAATCACCTTGATCTTTAACTCTCTGCTCGACTTCCTCTCTGATATCGAAGTATTCTTTAAGCTCGTCCAATCTGAGTATCTGGTCTACGAAGATGTTTTTGACGCGATTGCTGGGTACACGAATCCGGTGCGCCATGAAGATGATATCATTGACAACGCGCATCAACTGTTCTCTTGTTTTTTCTTGCATATCAGTCATAATACTTCTACCTGCTGGATATTTCTGCTGATATATCTAATAGCATTAAGTAGTATATACATGCTATATTACGGAAATATCTTAGCGCCTTTAAATGAGTTTGTCAATATTATCTTTACATTACCATCTTTAAATTACCAATTTACCTTACGTCTATGGTAGCCAGGGCCCTTTGAGATTAGAACTTACTTCAGCCGCAACGTGAGTTAACAATATTACCTATTCACCAGCGACTTTTATCGGAGTATAATCGAACTGATGCGGGAAAAAGACCTGACTCCAATAAAAGAACGGGAGGTAAATAATGCAAATTAGATGGCTGGGGCATGCTTCTTTTGTTATTACGACGCTGGACAAGACCAAAATTATCACCGACCCATACGAAACCGGCGGGGGCATTAATTACAAGCCTATAAACGAATCTGCCGATATAGTAACGCAAAGCCACAACCACGGCGATCATAATAATGCCAGGGCAATCAAAAACAATCCGGTGATATTAACAAAAGCAGGGACCCAGGTTTCCAGGGGAATAAGCATCAAAGCAATACCCTCCTTTCACGATGAAACGCAGGGCAGCCTGCGGGGCCAAAATTTAATTTTCTGTTTTAATGCCGATGCTATGAATCTCTGTCATCTGGGAGACCTGGGGCATACACTAAACCAGAAGCATCTGGCAGAAATCGGACCGGTAGATATCCTTATAATCCCTGTGGGAGGCTTTTTCACCATCAACGCCAGAGCAGCTACCGAAATCGTCCAAAATATAAACCCCAGGCTGGTTATCCCCATGCATTACAGAAATCCAGGGGTTGATTTACCTATTGCCGGCGTGGATGATTTTTTAAAAGGGAAAAGCAATGTCCGCCGCCTCAATTCCAATGAGATAGAGGTGAAAAAAGAAGACTTGCCGGAACAAACTGAAATAGCAGTGCTCCTGCCGCCTGATTGAGCGAGCCCTGTTCAACCGGCAGCGGCCTGACCTGTCACCGCAAGCCTTATTTACATGCGCTGCGCCAGTTATCGCGGACGCATGGTATCCCCTGGAGCCTCCGCAGTCCGGCACGTGAGATAACAGGCATCACCCGGACTGCCCCCGACGGCGGTTTTGTCTGACCGGCGCTTTGCCGAAAGGCAAAGCGCCGGTACTTCATACTCCTTACAACTTCAAGGCGGCTTTATCTTCCGCCGGCAAACTCCTGATAAAGGACTCCAGCTTCTCCTTGCCTTTCCCGGTCACGGTAAGCCAACCCTGATTGTTTAACCGGTTACCCGCGGCGCACCGGCCAAAACTGTTTACAGCTTACCGGAGACCCGGCCGAAACCGGCTATATAGAAGAGCTTAAGAAGGAGCGTTAAAAAAGGTATTGACACCGGCAATCCTATATGATATATAATATATTTATGTGACATACGTCACACTGTGACAACAATCACTATATGATGATTATCACAGTGTGACTTTTATCAAATACTATGATTTCGAGGGAAAACCATGAGATGGGGAATGGTCATCAACCTGGCTAAATGTACCCGGTGCCACGGGTGTGTGGCGGCTTGCAGAATCGAACACTTTTTACCTCTGGGCCTGACCTGGCCAAAGCTGATCGCATGGGAGACCGCTGAGCCGGGGCAGGAACTCACCACGATCCCGGTACGCTGCAACCAGTGTAAAGAAGCCCCCTGTGTGGATGTCTGCCCAGCCGAAGCGACCAAAAAGCGTGATGACGGCATCGTCTACGTCGATAATAATAAATGCGTCGGCTGCCGCTACTGCATAATCGCCTGCCCTTATCAAAACCGGACCTTCTTCTCCAAAGACAAGGACCCGGGCTATTTCCCGGGATATAAAAGGACCCGTTTTGAGGAAGCCGGAAAAAAGCTTTATCCACATGTCACCGGGACTACGGAAAAATGCAATTTCTGCATGGAAAGAATCGATGCCGGTCTGGCTAAAGGGTTGAAGCCGGGAATAGACCGGGCGGCGACTCCGGCCTGTGTGAATACCTGCCAGGCCCGGGCCATGACCTTCGGCGACCTGG
>JAQULX010000148.1 GCA_028718465.1 Dehalococcoidales bacterium
TAGAATGGGAGAAGATTTGCAATACCTATCGGCCTAATCAAGCCCTGAATTACCTTACTCCTTGGGAAAATCTCCAAAATCTTCGAAATAAGGAGGCAAGGTGTCACTAATCATATGAACGAGTACACGTACTTGATTTTAGTAACGGATTGCCGTAAAATCAAATAGATCGTGTGGGCCATTAGCTCAGCTGGTTAGAGCGCAGTCCTGATAAGACTGAGGTCTTTGGTTCGAGACCAAAATGGCCCATTTTTCATACCCAAAATTCCATGGAAATAATTAATGAGCTAAACCGATTATTGGATAATGATGGTATTCAATGAAGTGCTGATATAAGTTGAATATTTAAGATTGGGTATAAATTATTCCCGGCAGTTGTCCATCAGTACAAAAGGATCATCTTTAATAGGAAGCTCAATCCCGGTGTTATAAAGATACTCATTCGGATCAATAAGGATGTAAAAGCAGTCTTCCGGCTTCTGCATTTTTTCGATAGTCAGCCAGTACTCCACCCTGAAGTCCAGTCCCTCATCGATAATTACAGTATCGTACTGTAGCGAATATTCCCTCATATATCCGGCAAAGTCCTCCGGGATAGTTTTTCTCCAGTATTCCTGGGTGTTCTCCTGAATGGGTTGACATCCAACCTCTGTTAAATGCCGTGGGCAAAAATCATGATAAGTGTTAGCGGTGATATTGGGGACTCCTTTTACGCTCTCTGCCAGCCCTTCTCCTAAAAGGCGGTTGTAGGCCAATAGCAAAACGCTGTTACCCTGTGCCGCCAGTTCCCGGGCTTTCTTCACTGTAAATGGGAGATAACATAAACGCACATTAGGCAAAACAAAGTTGTCTTGCCAGGAGAGCGGGATCCTCCTCAGTCTCCGCCAAAAATGTAACTTTGGGGAGCATTTACCCAGGTCAAGTGAATTCCAGCATGCTCAAGCGAGATAGCTGTGCTTAAGTTCGCAGATGCTACTAAGTATCTTGCAAAGCAATGGGGGTTAAGTGGCAACTGCATAATATTTGGGCGGTAGCTATACCGAATTCTGGATTGTTTTGAATTTGAATAATAAGTTATTCTTTTATGTATGATTGCTTTTATAATGTGCTCGAAGGTTGCCCAATTCAAGGAATCCAAAGTCAAAACGGCCTGTTTCAAATATTCATTTTAGATTATAAACTCGCTATCAAGAAATGGAAAAAATCTCAGCGTAACTGCTAATGTTAGTTGGATGGCGAATAGATGAAGATCCTGGCAATTGAGGATGACGCAAGTACAGTAAAAAGCCTGCAGTTTTACCTGCAAATGAGATATCCTGATGTTGACGTAATCACTGCGAGTAATGGTTTAGAGGGCTTGAAACTGGTAGATGACGAGTCGCCTGATCTGGTACTAATAGATTCATCATTACCGGATATTGATCACCTTGAGCTGGTTAAGCAAATACGAGTATTTTCCGAAATCCCTTTGCTGGTACTCTCCGATTCAGAGACGGATTTAGATCGGGCTAGGGGACTGGAAATCGGTGCGGATGATTGTATAAATAAACCATTGAATCCCATTGATTTGTTGGCCAGGGTTAAAGCATTGTTACGCCGGGCGTATGGATTCAATAATGGTTCAGACCAAATTGTCTCTATCGATAATGAACTTAGGATAAATGTGAGCACACGCGAGGTTTTTCTTTCAGGAAACAGAGTATATCTCACTCCAATCGAATATAAGCTGCTGCTGGAACTTACGAGAAGCGATGGCAAAATCCTTACTCACCGCTTGATTTTGGATAAGGTCTGGGGAACCCAATATGCTGCGGATGAAAGTTTCGTAAAAAAGTATATTTACCGTCTCCGGCGAAAATTGGGCTCTAATAGTTTAAGAAACATTCTGGTTACCGAAAGGGGCATTGGATACCGGCTCAACAAGATCAAAAACAACAGATGATCCATTCGAACCATGAGATAGAATATCCTCTTCAGGGAATATTTGATAAGGTTACGTTATTGAAGATAAAGCTGCTAAAAGGCTTGCCTTTGATTGATCTTATGACGATCATCCTTATTGTCTCCATAATCCTTTTTCCGGATAGTATTATCCGCATTATTTTAAGCATACCTTTCCTGCTCTTTTTTCCTGGTTACGCGCTAATTTCGACTTTGTTTCCAGGCGAGAGAGGACCTGGAAGAATGGAACGAATCGCGCTTAGCTTTGGGCTTAGCATTGTGGTTGTGGCCTTAATTGGTTTCGGCTTAAATTATACAGCCTGGGGGCTGGAGATTAATTCGGTACTATATTCAATCAGTGCTTTTATCCTGGTGTTATCGTCTATCGCGATGGTCAGGCATGCCCGCATTTCCCGCAAAATTGAATTTACTCAGGGATATACTTTTCGAATTCAGGGTTGGAACGGCAGAGACTATAATAAATCCCTGACGGTGATTCTGGCAATTTGTGTTGTCGGTGTTGTAGGTGTTCTCAGCTATATTACAGTAATTCCGAAAAATGGCGAACAGTTCACTGAGTTTTATATCCTTGGTCTGAACGGCAAAGCGGAGGACTATCCGAATCAGTTCTTGATGGTGCAGGGAAATGTAATTGAGGTGAGGTATGGAACTACTCCAATCACCATGACAAATACTCCGATAGGGAAAGTGACCCTGGGGATAGTAAATCATGAGCAACAGGAAATGACATATTCTGTTGTGATTAAAATAGATGACCGGCAGGTTAGTGTTAATCTCTCCGGCAGTCACCTGGAAAAACTGGATGGGATAGTCCTTCAACCTGGTCAAACTTGGTTGAAAGAATTGGGATTTACTCCCTGGCATACTGGAGATAACCAGAAGGTCGAGTTTTTGTTGTATAAGAACGGGATCTTGGCCTCTGATAATTCTTTGCATATTTGGATTGATGTCGAGAATGCTCAGTAACAGGAATATCGACCTGGAATGGCCGTATTTTAATATACCTGGTGACACCTCTGATCCGCTGGCCTCGGTCAGCCGGCTTGCTTGATCAATATGTCTACATTGCATAGGCTTCGCCTACCTGAGTTGGTGGGACTGAAGGATAATACAAAGTCTATCCGACTTGATTCTTCCTCGGTATTTAATTTCCACCAATATCCACCTTGGCAGGCACTATTGGTCACCATGATGGACACCTTCTTATTGTAAATTCTTATTGACGAATGTCTTGTCTGTGTGATCATTCTGGAAACCATTAGTCTGTATTTAATTCGAGGTAATTATGTGTGGGATAGTTGGTTGCATCGAGCAGCCTCCGGTAATACGTGATACTGTGCCGGGAATTCGAGATTTTAATAATTATTTACCTGGCTTGTGGAGGGCTTCAGGTAAAAATAATAGCGAGATACTGATTTTAGCCTGTGGCACATCTTACCATGCGGGTTTAATCGGAAAGCATGTTATAGAAGAAATTCTCAGCATTTCTGTTCGAGTAGAACTGGCCTCGGAAGTCAATCATCGTAATTGCGCAGAGAGTTATGCAGCAGGAGAATTAAAGCACGGTTCGTTTTCATTAGTACAACAAGATACTCCGGTAGTTGCGATCGTAGCTCAAGTTAAGACTTATAGTTCCATGCTCACAAATATTAAATGAGTAATATTATTCATTTTTCCAGGAATATACAATTCATTCAGGGTAGCGTAACTGGTTTAAGGCTTATCCAAAAGCTTTTTACCAGCGTAGATAACGTTTTCCACAAAGAATACAGTTATGCATCCGGCTTATCAGATATCTATCGATGAAATAATAAGCAAGAGGCATCAATTAAAGAATGTCTAAATCTATCGGATCTCCTCAATTGTCCGGGTTGCCTGTAACACGATATAAAGTTGTAGCCGCGATTCCCTGTTTAAATACCCAGGAGTCTATTTCAAACATTGTCTTAAAATGTAGAAAATTTGTTGATGAGGTAATAGTCGTTGATGATGGTTCTACGGATGCAACAGCGGAATCGGCAAAAAGTTTCGGTGCCAGAGTTATAAGCCATGGAACGAATAAGGGTTATGGTGAAGCTATGAATTCCTGTTTTGAGGCAGCCCGGGCAAACGCTGCGGATATATTAGTCATCCTGGATGGTGATGGACAGCATAACCCTGATGAAATACCGCAATTATTGACCCCGATTTTAAAAGATGGTGCAAGTATGGTTATTGGATCCAGGTTTCTCTCTAACAAGAATAAAATACCGAATTATCGTAAGTTTGGTATTGGCTTAATCACTTTCCTCTGGAATTTCGGCTCAAGGATCAAGGTTACCGATACACAGAGCGGCTTCCGGGCATACAGAATGAGTTTGCTTAAAGGGCTTGAATTCACTGAGGATGGTATGGCTTTAAGCATTGAAATATTGGAAAAAATACGTAAGCTGAATCCGCGGATTAAGGAGGTGCCCATTACCTGCTCTTACGATAATAACAACTCTCATCTTTGTATCAAGGCCTTCTGCCATGGCTTCAGCGTGGCCTTTTCCGTCATAAGAATACGTTTTAAAAATACAATATAGAGCATTTCTCTTACTTTTTGTAATTCAGCACTGAAAATTAAAGGAAAACAGTCAATTGAAAATAGCGTTAGTATTGGGTACCCGCCCTGAGATTATCAAGCTGTCCCCGGTAATAAAAGAATTGGAGAAGAGAGGTGCTGACTATTTCATTATTCATACCGGTCAGCATTATTCATACAACATGGATAAAATCTTCTTCAACCAATTGAGGCTTCCTGAAGCAAAATATAACCTGGAGGTTGGCTCAGGGTCTCATGCTGAACAAACAGCCAATATTTTAAAGAGGATAGAAAAGGTATATCGTCAGGAAAAACCGGATATCTTGCTGGTACAGGGAGATACCAATACCGTTCTGGCCGGGGCACTGGCGGCTACCAAGTTGCACATACAGGTTGGACATGTGGAATCCGGACTTCGCAGCTATGACCGTAATATGCCGGAAGAAGTAAATAGAGTGCTGGCAGACCATTGTTCTGACTACTTATTTGCTCCTACCGAGAAGGCCGGGAACATCTTGCGTGGCGAAGGCATACCGGAAGAGAAGATCTATATTACCGGAAATACCATTGTGGATGCCGTGTACCAGAATTTGGAGATAGCCAATAGTAATCATAGTGATAACGTAAATGGTCTGAGGATTAACCCCAATGAATATTTTCTCGTAACCCTGCATCGTCAAGAGAATGTAGATGATCATTCTCGATTTGCTTCAATCTTAAAGGGTTTGGATAGGATAGCATCCAATTACCGATTTCCAGTTATTTACCCCATTCATCCCCGCTCCAGAAAAATGATAGCCCAATTTAAGTTAAATACAGGATCTCTGAGGCTTATCGAGCCGGCAGACTTTTTCGAATTTCTAAAATTAGAAAAAGATGCGCGGCTAATCCTTACTGATTCGGGAGGTGTTCAAGAAGAAAGCTGTATCTTGGGTACCCCGTGTGTCACTCTCAGAGATAACACTGAACGACCTGAGACTGTATACGTAGGAGCCAATGTGCTGGCCGGAGCAAACCCGGAAAAAATATTGACATGTTCCGGAATGATGCTGGACAGGGGCGATGGCTGGAATAATCCTTTCGGTGATGGCAGGGCGGGTGAGAGGATAGTTTCGATATTATTTGGAGGAAAACATGTCTAAGATACTGGTTACTGGTGGACAGGGTTTCATCGGCTCAAATCTGGTTTCTGAGCTAAAGAGCCGGGGACATGAAGTCTGGGTCTGTGATTTGTTTAATTGTGAAGCAGAAAATTATTCTCGCTGTGATGTTAACAAATACCGTCAACTGGAAAAGCTGTTTGAAAGACACGACTTTGAGTATGTATATCATCTGGCAGCTGAGTACGGCCGCTGGAATGGCGAAGACTATTATGAGAACCTCTGGCTGACCAATGTTATTGGCACTAAAAACATGATCCGCCTTCAGGAACAGAGGAAATTCCGCCTGATCTTCTTCAGTAGTGCGGAAGTATATGGAGATTGGGATGGGAAAATGAGCGAAGAGGTAATGGAAAAAATCCCCATCAAGCAGATGAATGACTATGCCATGACCAAATGGGTAGGTGAATTACAATGTTTAAATTCAGCAGCCATGTTTGGGACCGAGACTGTCAGAGTTCGTCCAGTAAACGCATATGGACCTCATGAGCATTATAGCCCTTACCGGGGAGTTATTCCCCTTTTTATCTATAAAGCATTACATGATCAACCTTATACGGTGTATAAGGGCCATAAGCGGGTATTTGATTATGTGGAAGATACCTGCCGCACTTTTGCCAATATCATAGATAATTTTAAACCGGGTGAAGTCTACAATGTGGGCAGTAAAGAAGAATGGGAACATGATATCAAGTATGTTTCGGACCTAATTTTGAAGAGTTTAGGTAAGGATGACTCGAAAGTCACCTATAAAGAAGCAGAGCCCTTCACTACCCGGGTTAAGCATATGGATTTTTCAAAGATCAGGAAAGATCTTAATCATAATCCTCAGATTCCCATAGAAGAGGGAATACCAAAAACTATTGAATGGATGAGGAAGGATAACAGATTCAAATGAGGGTTCTAATTACTCAAGAGACAGACTGGCTTATAAAAACTCCCGCCCAACAGCACCACCTTTCGGAGATGCTATCGCTTCGAGGTCATAGGGTCCGGGTTATTGACTATGAGCTTCTCTGGAAAAAACAAGGAAAAAAAGAATTGGTTTCTAAACGAGATGTATATCTTGATATATCAAAAATCCATCGTAATGCCTCAGTAACAGTAATTCGCCCCGGTATCCTTAAAATTCCCGGGTTGGTATATGCTTCACTTATCTTTTCGCACAAG
>JAQULX010000149.1 GCA_028718465.1 Dehalococcoidales bacterium
TGGACTACCAGATTGTTCTTTTTATTGTTAGGCGAGTAGATTGCCCAGATTACCTTAATACCAACCCCCAGCCGGTTTATAGCTCCGAGAACAGCTTCAGCATTCTCCCCGGTGCCTCCACCCACGACCACTACCCTGCTGCCCGGTTCACCAATCCCCAGGGTAGGGTTTACAACCCCATAAAAGATGTCGTTGGTAGTAACGATACCCACTATTTTACCATTTTCGACCACCAGCAGGGAACCGACCCTGGCATTTTGCGCTTTGCTGGTTGCGTGTTCCACGGTATCGTTAGGCTTGACTGTCACCGGCTTTTTATTCATCACTTCACTCACAGTATGGCGCGAAGCCCAGGGTCCGCTTTGCCATATCATGGGAAGACCTGACTGGGGTTTCAGTTTTTCGATGCTGGTCTGGGAGACCACCCCGACAGGATAGCCGTCTTCATCCACCACCGGCAAGCGCCGAAAGCCGTGTTCCTGCATTATCTTTAAGGCTTCGAGCACTGGAGTATTTTTCTTTACGGTGATGACATCTCTGGTCATCAGGTCAACTACTAGCATTTCTCTGACTCAAGTCCTTCCCGGCCTGTTTCGGAAACATAGTATAGCACAAATCATCTTAAACATAAATTCGATGGTCGACCGTTAATCAAAGGCCGGACCGCCGACATCCGCATCGTTGCTGTAGCCCGCTGTCTCCCAATAGCCCCGGAAATCAGTATTCGATGACAATTCAATCCGGGTAATCCATTTGGCCCACTTGTAGCCGAACTTGCTCTCGGCTACCAGTTGAAACGGGAATCCCCTTTCCTCCGGAAGAGTGATGTCGTTCAGCTATAGGGCAATGATTATATCCTTCTCCTTGATATAGCTTAAATCCAGAGAAGTATATCCTTCATCATCAGTATCGGCCGTATAGAAGATAGCGATTACGGCTTCGGGCTTGATTCCGGCCTCGGCGAAAATCGCATCCAGCGGCGGGCCTGTCCATTTCGCAGTGAAATCCCACCCTTCAACACAGTCCAGGTCCATCAATTTCGAAACTTGCGGACGGGCCAGCAAGTCAGCGTAGCTCAAACTCAACGGTTTTTCTACCAGGCCGTCAACTGTCAGCCTGTAAGTTTCCCTGTCAATCGATATTGTGCCTGCAAGAGCGTTGTTTCTCTGCTGGGCGATGGGCGTGAGTTTCACTCCCATGAACTCCGTGGCTTCGATTTCACCACTGGGGCCGGCAGAGGGACTTGCCGCAGGCGCCCCGCAGGCTAAGACAGACAGCAAAGCGATGCACAGCAAGGCTGCCCCTATGACACTGTTATTCTTCATTTATCCTCCCGATCGAAAATACTCCATGTAAACCACACCCGCCATTAAGCCTGCCCCGATTATCGCGAGAATACTGTTAACCACCCAGGGTACTGGGTGTCGTCGGCGGGATAACGCTATTTTTATATTTATCAGCACATGGGCTAAAAAGAAAAAGGCCAGCGGCGCGTTCGCGCTGCGATGGATAGTATTAGCGAGCCGGCGGTCAATAAGTCCAAAGGTCGAATTATAGATGATTTCTGTTTGCGTAATGCCCCAGCCCGACACCACCAGAACGACGATGCCCGCAAGAAGCGCCCAGGCGCTGGCGCGGGCCAGTCTCCTTAACCAGGGATTTACCTCATTTTCCACAGAAACGCTTTTTCTTCCTGTTTCGCTTTTCCGGAACTGTCCGGCCGGCCGCAGCCGGGGACCGGAAAAACAACAGATTAACTATGTATAAATTTATTATATTACATGCAGGCATGATAGAATTATCTCAATGTTTAAGGCCCTTTGCCTGAAAATACTCTGGCAAATGCTACTGAAGACGTGTTATAATAAGTAAAAATCGTAATCGATACACTCATGTATTTTCAAACAATCAATCAACCCTGTGAAGAGTAAAAAAGAAAAGGAAGACAGATCTAAAATGCAATACAATGAATCGGCCAAATATTATTCCTATTCCGATGAAGACCACGACCTCTGGATGCTGCTGACGCACACCCGGTACGCCATCTACCGGTCCAGAGAAAAAGAACTGCTCAGATACGGCGTTTCTCCGGAGCAGGTTGGAGTACTTTTCATTGTACAGGCCCTGAAAGATAAGGCGACCCCTTCCGAAATATCCCGTTTTATCATGCGGCAGCCGCATACCGTCTCTGCCCTGATCGAGAGAATGGAAGACAAGGGCTTCGTTAAGAAGACACATGACCTGGACAAGAAAAATCTGGTTAGGGTGTCCTTAACCGAGAAGGGACTCAAGGTCTATGACTATTCCACCAAAAGAGGACCGATTCACAGGATAATGGGGACACTGACCGGCACAGAAAGGACCCAGTTGCGTCAGCTGCTGGAGAAGCTGCATGCCCAGGCCCGCAAAGAGATCGGTCTGGACCAGGAAAAATATATATCCCTGGATGACTGATCATTCTTTTAACTAAAAAGAGTTATTCTGTCTGCGGATAGGGGCTCTTCCCGCCTATCCGCATTATTTTAACCTGCTGCCTGTGTTATACTTGTATTAAACGTACTAAGATTCAAAGGCCGTCATCATGAGGGATTCTGTAAAGGTAGGCCTGGCTCTTGGGGGCGGCTATGCCCGCGGTCTGGCCCATATTGGAGTTCTGGAAGTCCTGGAGCGGGAAGGCATTCCTGTTGATATGATTGCGGGTACCAGCATAGGTGCACTGGTAGGGGCTTTATATGCCATCGAACGTGACGCCGCCCTGCTTAAAAATCAGGCCATGCAGTTGGATAGCAGAGGATTAGCTTCACTGGTAGACCTTACCTTGCCGAAAAGCGGTTTTATCAGAGGGAAACGAGTAACCAGTCTTTTGCGCCGCTTCATCGGTGACGCCCAGTTCAAAGACCTGTCCACCCCTTTATTCTGTGTGGCGACGGATATTATAACCGGCGAGGAAATAGTGATTAATCAGGGTTCAGTCCTGGAAGCTGTCCGGGCCAGTATTTCTATACCCATAATCTTTACTGTGGCCAAGAGCAATGGTCGATACCTGGTCGATGGCGGACTGGTAAATCCTGTCCCGGTAAGTGTATTAAGAAAAATGGGGGCAGACTATATCATAGCCGTGGACGTGACTCCGAACCGCACCGAGAGGGCTGCCTATCTCCGGAAACAAATCGAGGCTAAAGAACCGGGGATATTCCAGGTTATGGTACAGTCCATATATATTACTACCTATTTAACCGCCAGGACGGTTTCCGAGGGGGCCGATGCCCTGGTCCATCCGCAGCTGGCCCAAATCGGGCCTGGCGAGTTTCACCGGGCCAGAGAATGCATTCTGCAAGGCGAACTGGCGGCCGTGGACAGCCTGACAAATATCAAAAAACAACTGAAAACGGCCGGAATCCCACTGAAAAGATAGACCGGGCAAGTTTGAGGACCGGTCTGGTCTCCACTGCCCTGCGAGGAACCTTAAATCACTAAAGCTCTAATAGTCGAAACTTGGCCTCCAAAACCCTTTGATTTGAGGGTTAACATTACATATATGCCAGGAGGCCAGACTAAAAGGCTTTGAAGCTCAGGTGTTATCAATAATAGAGGTAAAAATGAAGCTCAGGTTTAAAAACCTGAGCTTCATTTTTTAGGATCTTTCTCTTCTATATATTGCTTACTCCGATAATATTTATCTATGGTTGACTGACTTGCTCTTTTTCTCATGTAGAGATGTCCTGCTTGGTAGGTTCCGTAATAACTGGTAGCCTCCAGACCTGCTTTCATTCCTTGACGCTGTTACATCGTGATTAAATAAATTGCTATTTATCAATAGGATTATGGGTGAGACTCTTTAGGCAATACAGTCATAGAAGTATGGACCACGCCCATAAATCGGTCAACTGGCAGCGTGAAAGCAATACCTCTTCCGGGTTCACCCAGCCGTGCCACCCTGACTATCTCGTTCAGAATAGCATCTGTTTTATTCGGCGGAGTGATCGTAAGAACTATATCTTTTTCAGGCTCAACTGATATCCCCATGATTTTCTTCCTTTCATGTATCCCGATCCCACGCCCAAATACGATAGTCCCTCCCTCGGCACCCGCCTTCATTGATGCTTCTATTACAGGGTCACCCCACCCCCTCATAACTATAGTCACGATAAGGGTTCTACTGTCTGAAGTTTCTTCAGTCACTTTCGTTACCTCCTTCTGGTGGCCTTACACGATATATTAAGCTAAGTAGCTGAATTGATATGATTGGAGCCAGTGTTATTATACCAATCAGTCCAAAACCGTCAACCAGTGGATCGCGTCCTCCCATTACTGTGGCAGCTCCAACAGTTAAGGACATAATAAAAGCTACTGTTAGTGGTCCGGTAGCGATGCTTCCTGAATCGAAAGCAATACTAACAAAGTTCTTATCAGCAATAGAAAGCAGAACGAGAGCGATAACATAGCCAGGAACAATTATTTGGAGCAAAGGTATCCCATAAACTGTTCTCGCCATCGCTAGGGCAGTGAAAGCTGCTACACCCAAGCACAGGGTATATAGTATCATAGACCCCCGGATGTAACCGGATGATGCTTCTTCTATCTGCTGACTTAAGACACGTACCTGCGGTTCAGCGTAGGTAATAAGGAAGCCCAGAACAAATCCGATTGGAATTAAAACCCAGGTATGCTGAAAACCGGCGAATAACCCTCCGATTTCCATCCCCATCGGTAAAAAAGCGATATTTATCCCTTGTAGAAAGAATACCAGCCCAACAAAAGCAAATAGAACTCCTCTTAGAAGAGTTAATAACCGTTTTAGTGGTCGTTTCAGGAAAAAAGCCTGAAATACCAGGAAAAAAGTAACCAGCAGGGCTACCGGTATTGTTACCTCAAGGAGAACATTAGTTATGCCTTCGAACGGCGCAGCTTGCTTCAGAAGACGAACAACCTCTTCCTTTAAAAAAAGAACCGTTTCCTTCAGGATCAGGAAAATCCCATTCAAAAGAAGAATACCCCCCATAGTAAAATGCCAATAATCGGCCCGGCGCAGGCAATCCCGATAAGTCCAAACCCATCCGATAAAGGAGATCTACGAGCAAGAACCGATACAAAGCCCAGACCTAAAGCTAAAAGCATAGGCACGGTAAAAGGTCCGGCAGCCGCTGCCCCTGCGTCAAACGCAACTGCTAAGAAGTCAGGTGGTGTAAACATCGCGAGGATTATAACCATCCCGTAGACAATTGCCAGAAGATTTCTGGTGGGAAATCCCAGGAGAATACGCAGTAATGCAGCCATAAAAAGTATGGCTATTCCTCCTGCTACGACGAAGATAAAGGCGGTAGTGTTACTATTACCGGCCTCAGCAGACATTTTGCTTAGCACCATTACGCCCGGTTCCGCATAGGTCACAGCAAAACCAAATACTAAGGCCACCGCTATGACGAGTATTATAGACCCACTTTGAGGTAATACGGCGCCGACGTCTCTTCCTATCGGTAAAATACCTGTTCTAACTCCATACAGAAAACAGACGACCCCTACTATCACCATAGCTGATCCAATTAAGAAGCGCAGGAAAACCTCGGGGGGCATACGGAGCACTGTAAATTGCAGGACTATGATGGCAATAATGATAGGCAGCAGTGCTTTCAGGACTTCCTGTGTGGTATCTCTGAAAATTCTTAACAAAGTGATCTCCAGAAATTTGTTCTAACCGGGTTTTAAGCGAGGCCAACCGTCTACCAAAAGGTAAATACCCTAAATCCATTATATAAACACAGGATGAACATGACAATTTTGATAGCTGAGTGCGGTTTGAAGATGGATAGCATGATTCAGGCATACTATGGAAACAAATGCGGCGTCCTCAACCCAGGACGGTTGTGAAGCACCATCGGCTCCTCTCCCAGGCTCTCAAGAATACTGTGCGCAGCGGCATACTTTGGTTGGAATCCCTGCGACATGGTTAATGTACCTCGCTATTCAGGTCGAAGGATGCGTTCTCTCACAGCTGCCAGGATGGCAGACCTCTAGATCATTCTATGTTGAGCCACGGGTTCCAGAGCCTGGCTCAGAAGGCTGGCATCACAGGAATGAGATTTTATGACCTGCTGCATATATTCGCATCGCTGATGCTCCTTGCAGGGATATCCGCCAAGGTCATATCAGCCATGCTGGGCTGCAGTTCTGTTGGATTCACCATGAATACCCGTGCTCATATCACCGGTGATCTTCAGGAGGATGTTGCAGTGCTGCTCAACGGCATGCTGCCAGAAGGGGAGGTACGTCATCAGGGTTCGGCGTCAAACCTGCCATGACGGGGTCGCTGCCGGGATCGGAGTATTGGTGCCGGGGGAGGGTCTCGAACCCACAAGCCTTTTGAGGGCGGAGGATTTTAAGTCCTCTGCGTCTGCCAATTCCGCCACCCCGGCCCATAATAAGAATGATTTTTATCTGATAACCGAATAATAAATGGAGGCGACGAGCGGATTCGAACCGCTGAATAGGGGTTTTGCAGACCCCTGCCTTAACCACTTGGCAACGTCGCCGATAACAACCTGGAGCGGAAGACGAGATTCGAACTCGCGACTTCCTCCTTGGCAAGGAGGCATTCTACCACTGAACTACTTCCGCGTATTATATTCTTATACCTTTAATTTTATCACGTTCAAAAGGTACTGCCGAAGAAGGGATTTGAACCCTTAAGAGCTTACGCTCACCACCCCCTCAAGATGGCGCGTCTACCAGATTCCGCCACTTCGGCCTGAACTGGCAGGAGTGGCAGGAATCGAACCCGCGACACGCGGTTTTGGAGACCGCTGCTCTACCTAGCTGAGCTAC
>JAQULX010000150.1 GCA_028718465.1 Dehalococcoidales bacterium
AAGATAGCTGGTATTAGCTCCACAGGTTACTTTCAGCCGTTTATCAGAAGCCCGCACCTCGCTGGCACTCCCGCCGTCTGGCACGATTTTAACGATGTTACTGCCAGACAAGGCTTTCAGGTAACCGAGTAAGCCTTTCCGCCCAATGGTAAAGTCCAGAAACATTACCCTCTCGGATAGTGCTCTGGACAGGGCGTTTACCAGTGTCGCCTTATGAGCGACTACCCCCGAACCTGAACGCTTGCCCACGATATTCAGTTGTTCTATTTTGAACACCCCCTATTGGCTATCCGACAGTCGGGCAAGGCTATCGGCTTCACCTAGTAGTAAGCTACCGATAACCCGCAACTCGCTGGCATTATCGGGCTTCCACTATATATATTGCGGATTGGGGCTTAAAACGTTACCCCCCAATTAGTCTTTTTTGCTCTTGATGTCGGTATTTACAGAGGTATTTCCTATCAGCTATAGCAAGAGCTTCCCCTTTATGTAGTTTCAAGGCTATGTCCACCAGTCTCGGCTTATAGCCTATCTGCCACAGGCTTTCCCTTTCCCATATATCGGGGTCTAGGCTTTCGGGGTCGGCAATCAGCTCTCCAAACTCGGTAGTATTACCTTCACTATCTATTATTGGTTGGTTAAGGCTCTCTATCTTGAGGGCTTTGGGGCAATTGCCGTATAGGTTGTCCTCTCGGCATTTACGCCGTTGTGTTTTGCTACAGTTACCGCAGGTTAAGCCGTTAGTGTGCTTATAATGCTCTCGCCAGTATCGGGCTTTGGTGATACTGGCAATCCGATACATCACGGCTCTGGTAAACGGCTTGTGTCCGTTGTTACGCTCTACATCGGCAAGGGTCATTATTATCGTGTGGAGCAAGTCCTCTCGGTCAGGCACACTATTAGCGAACGGTAAAGCGATATTATAATACGTAAGGTAAGGCTCGTTTAGCTGGTTATAGCCGTTACCGTTGTGGTCGTCTTGCTTTAGCCTTCCGTTTGACCTAGACTTGATATGGCGGGGCTTTGAAGTGGCTGTTATACAGCTTGCTGGCTTATGGCACCACTGGCAAACGCCCTGCCTTTCCTTTAGTGTCCAGACTTTCCCGCATCGGCTACAGTGTCCCTGTGCTTTGCTGTTATCGCCGTTAAGCGGTGCTGGTGCTGTTACTGTTACCATCGCTTACCCCCTTTATTTTGATTGGGGCAAGCGTTCAGGTCAGGCTTTGTGCTATTCAGTTTTTAAGGTGCTAAAAAATATGTTTTCAGCTTCATTATTTAACAATTAGTCATAAGGTAAAACGAGAAGAAAAAGCTATATCGACAGCCCTCCTGGGGGCTAGGGATATGAATGAGAAAAACAAAATAAAGAAGCCTCTCGGACGGTAGTCTGAATACACATGATCGAGCACTTAGCCGAGGCCATTATTCAAACATCTTAATTATCTGTTTGGGATAAACAAAAATATTCTCTATGGTATTGACAAGTTAAACAAACGTGTTATATAATACGGTATATGGTTGCCGTCTACCGTGTATCCTAAATAATTGGGAGACATAGGATGGACACTCAGAGCATAACTACAGAAAAAATAAATAGTGGGCTACCCCCGCTTGATCAACTTCTACAAGGGTTGCGTTTTGGGGACAATGTGGTCTGGCAGGTTGACCGTCTTGAAGACTATCCCTACTTTGCGAAGCCGTTTGCCGAGCAAGCGATTAAAGATGGTTTTGACTGCATTTACTTGCGCTTCGCTTCCCATACTGCAATTCTTGAGCCACAACCAGGTCTAACGATTATGAAAGTTAACCCTGCACCTGGGTTCGACTATTTCACCGGTGAGGTGCATCGAATAATTGAGGAACGCGGAGAAAAGGCTTTTTACATCTTTGATAACCTTTCCGAATTAGTGGATGAGTGGGCTACTGATGAACTGTTGGCTAACTTCTTTCAGATAACCTGTCCTTATCTTTTTGAAGTAGATGCCGTGGCATACTTTGCTCTTAGGCGTGGACAGCATGGGCATAATGCCATAGCCCGCATACGTGATACTACTCAGGTACTAATAGATGTTTACCACGTCGGTGGTAATACTTACGTCCAGCCATTAAAAGCGTCGGATCGTTATTCCCAACAAATGTTTTTACCTCTCCTAATCACTGCTGATGGTTGGGAATCTGTTTCCAGTAGTGGTGATGCTGCAAAGATACTGGCAACTGCTATCAGGAGACCGATTAATGTCAGCTCTGAGTCAATCGCCCCATGGGATACCGTATATCGTAAGCTGCTACAAGACACTGATGAAGCTCTGGTGCTAAAGGAAGCACTATCACGAATGATGATTGGTAATCATAAGAAGCTGGTACAACTATCCGACCGCTATCTCACATTGGATGATCTGCTAAAGGTGCGAGACCGCCTTATTGGTTCAGGGCGGATCGGTGGAAAAGCAGCCGGCATGCTGCTGGCAAGGAGTGTTCTGTTTTCAGAGAAAGACCAGACTGACTTTTCGCAGGTGTTGGAAGAACATGACTCCTTTTATGTAGGCTCAGACGTTTTCTTTACCTTCTTAGTGAACAATGATCTCTTCCAACTCAGGCTTGAACTAACAAAAACAGGCAGGCTATCGCGGGATGAGTTTGATAAATTGGAACAAAGATTTCTTGAAGGCAAGTTCTCAGAAGAAACGATGGAACAGTTCCGGGGCATGATTGATTACTACGGACAGGCGCCCATAATTGTCCGCTCGTCAAGTCTTCTTGAGGATGGTGTTACGGATGCCTTTGCTGGTAAGTATCGTAGTGAGTTCTGTGCTAACCAGGGAAGCCCTGAAGAACGTTTAGAGGCATTCTTAAAGGCAATCAAACTGGTCTATGCGAGCGCCTTGAGCCCCGATGCTCTCGCCTATCGTCACAGGCGAGGATTGGGCGAAGGCGACGAGCAGATGGCAGTCCTCGTACAGCGGGTCTCCGGTATACCTTACAAGCAATACTTCTTCCCAAGTCTAGCCGGGGTGGCTTTTTCCCGCAATCTGTATGCCTGGACTGATCGTATTAACCCCCAAAAAGGAATGATAAGACTGGTGTTCGGTCTGGGAACTCGGGCGGTTAACCGCGTCAGCGGCGACTATCCCAGAATGATAGCTGTGAGCCATCCCCAAATCAGGCCTGAGACTGGCATGGAAGTGGCCAAGTACTCCCAGCGGATGGTGGACGTTCTCAATCTTGAGAATAATGCCTTTGTGACTAAACCTTTCGTTGAAGTCATTGAGGGAGATAAATACCCTATTCTAAACTTGCTGACATCTGAAATGGCCGATGGTTACCTTCGTGACTGGTTTGTGACCTCACCGGGCAGCTCGGGTAAGAAATTGATCTTAACCTTTAACAATCTGATAAATCAAACTGCGCTGGTCAATACAATCGGGGAGATGCTAAGCAAGCTGGAAAAAGCATGGGGGCAGCCGGTAGATATTGAATTTACAGCCTATATCGACAGTGAGAAAAAAGTGAGGGTCAATTTACTGCAGTGCCGTTCATTACGCGTGCCTACTTTGGCTAACGCGAGAGTCAGCATACCCAAAGAACTGCCTAAAGAACAAGTGCTTTTCCGTTCCAGTCGTGCGATAAATGCCGGATTTGTCAGCGATATCAACTATATCATCTACATCGACCCGAAGAAATATGCCGAATTGGCAACAATAGATGTCAAGAAGACTTTGGGACGAGTAATCGGCAAGCTAAATAATCACCTGCGTCAAGAGGGACATAAGTTCATGATGATGGGGCCAGGCCGATGGGGTAGCAATAATATTGAGCTCGGTGTGAATGTAGGCTATGCAGACATTGACAATACGTCAGTTCTGGTAGAAGTTGCCCGCGAAAAGGCTGGCCATACCCCGGAAGTCTCTTATGGAACACATTTTTTCCAGGATTTAGTCGAGTCTGACATACTCTACCTTCCTGTTTATCCCGATGAAGACGCCTCCGATTTTAACACCGAATTCTTTTTCCAGTCGCCCAACGTATTACGAACCTTACTGCCAGAACTGAGCGATTATCAGGAGATCGTACATCTGATTAACGTACCATCGGCAACAGGTAGCGCTATAGCAAAAGTCATCGCTGACCCGCAGACTCGCAATGCTGTCTGCTTCTTAGATAAAAGCGGATTGCCGAACAATAAACTAATAAAAGAGAGGAAGGGAAAATGAATCTACAGAGACCAAATGCCAATGATGCTACTAGGACTGCCAACCGCTCCAGAAGCGTTGTGCCTATGAGTGGTTTGTGCTCGCGGTGTATTGACGGTTGCACAGGAAACTGCGAGGTGTTCAAGGCTACCTTTCGCGGACGCGAATTAATCTACCCAGGACCTTTCGGGGATATCACTGCCGGTGGAGATAAAGAGTATCCCGTTGATTACTCACACCTCAATATCCAGGGGTATGCGCTGGGAGCGAAGGGTCTCCCAGAGGGTGTCGCTGGTGACTCAGATTCAGCTATTTTCCCAGCAGTAAACACCGAGACTGAATATGGCTGGGATAAGAAAGTCAGGATGCGCATACCGGTATTCACGGGTGCTCTGGGTTCTACCGAGATCGCCCGCAAGAACTGGGAGCACTTCGCTGTTGGCGCTGCCCTTAGCGGCATAACCCTTGTTTGCGGCGAAAATGTTTGTGGCATTGACCCTCAGCTTGAATTGGATAGTCATGGCAAGATTACTTCCGCGCCAGATATGGACCGCCGCATTGAAATCTATCGGCGTTATCACCGTGGGTATGGTGAAATTCTGGTGCAAATGAATGTTGAGGATACTAGGCTAGGAGTAGCTGAGTATGTAAGCCAGAAGCACGGGCTGGATACCATTGAGCTAAAATGGGGTCAAGGCGCTAAATGCATCGGCGGTGAGATAAAAGTAAATAGCCTCGAGCGGGCCCTGGAACTGCAAAGACGCGGTTATATCGTCACCCCTGACCCTTCACATCCCCTCAGCCAAGCGAGCTTTAAGGATGGCTCATTAAAAGAATTTGAGCGCCACAGCCGCCTTGGCTTCATTAATGAAGAAAGCTTCTATGCCGAGGTAGAACGACTAAGAGACCTAGGCTTTAAGCGAATAACGTTGAAAACGGGGGCCTACGGTCTGCGTGAATTGGCCATGGCGATAAGATGGAGCTCAAGAGCTAAAATTGATCTGTTGACCATAGATGGCGCTGGGGGTGGTACTGGGATGAGTCCTTGGCGAATGATGGAAGAATGGGGTATGCCTAGTATTTATCTGCATTCTGCGGCCTATGAGTTCTGTAAGAGACTAGCCAACAGAGGTGAGAGAGTTCCCGATATAGCCTTTGGCGGTGGCTTCAGTAGCGAGGATGGTGTTTTCAAGGCGTTAGCTTTAGGCGCACCCTTCGCTAAAGCGGTTTGCATGGGGCGGGCACTGATGATACCAGGGATGGTAGGTAAGAACATTGCGTTATGGCTTAAGGATGGCAAGTTACCCAATACCGTCAGTCAGTTCGGTTCAACGCCAGAGGAGATATTTGTCTGTTATGAAGAGGTCAAAGATTTGGTCGGCTCTGAAGAAATGAAGAATATTCCACTCGGTGCTCTGGGAATATATAGCTACAGTGAAAAGCTAAGAGTGGGGCTACAACAGCTAATGGCTGGCGCCAGGTGCTTCAGCTTGCCGGCAATTAGCCGTAGTGACCTGATGTCACTAACCGAGGAGTGTGCTGAGGTCACTGATATCCCTTATCTGATGAATGCTTATCGAGAAGAGGCAATAGACATACTGGAGGATCGTTATAACGGGCATAATGAATTTGAGACCATAGGTTCGCTTATTAGCTATGTGGGTACTTCTCGCAGATTGAGAACCTACGAATAAATCGATTGCTCTGGAAGCTCAACACGAGGCATCTTTATTGCTTCGTCTTGTTGACAACGCACTGCCAAGCAACAATTGAGTTACCTGTTTGACAGTGCGTCTCTTTTTTCTCTATAATCATTTCGGTATATGGTTGCCATTCGCCGGAGGTTTTAATGGGGTTCGAAACTCAAGATGTTGAGCGCAAGGTATTAGCGATTCTTAATACATTAGCAGATTCTCATGAGGCGATAGGGTCCAGAATTATTGCCAAGAGGTTAAAAGATCGTGGAGTCGACCTTGGTGAACGAGCAGTAAGGTATCATCTCAAGCTGATGGATGAAAGGGGCCTCACGCAGCTTATTGGCAGAAGAGACGGTAGAATAATAACAGAACTCGGGCAAGCTGAGCTGAAAAGGGCTATGGTTACCCATAAAGTGGGCTTTGCGTTGTCAAGGATTGAGATGCTGGCCTTTCGCACCAATTTTGATTGGGATAAAAGGACTGGTTCCATACCAGTCAACGTTTCCTTTTTCTCCAAGAGCGATTTTAATAAGGCTTTCAAAGCTATGAAGCCCGTTTTCCAGGCGGGGCTTTGCGTTAGCGACCTAGTAGCGGTAGCCAACGAAGGAGAAGCCCTCGGTAACCTGGTAGTTCCCGAGGGGAAGAGAGGCATAGCCACAATCTGTAGTATCGTAGTTAATGGCACATTGCTGAAAGCCGGTGTACCGATGGACTCAAAATTCGGTGGTATATTGCAGATGCGAGATCGTAATCCTCTTCGTTTTGTTGAAATAATCCATTACGCAGGTAGTTCACTCGACCCTACTGAAATATTCATCAGAGCTAATATGACATCGGTCGCCAAGGTAGTCGGAGACGGGAGTGGCGAGATACTAGCTAACTATCGGGAGATACCTGCTATCTGCAGGCCGCTA
>JAQULX010000151.1 GCA_028718465.1 Dehalococcoidales bacterium
GTGGGCGACATTTATGCCTTTGATTTTGCAAGGAATAAATAATTCATATTGAGGAGAAGGACAATTGCCAATAGTAAAAACTGAAAAGATAAACCTGAATGCCTACGGATTGAATAAGCCTCGTTACCAGGCAGATTTCGTCATCAAGTATCTTTTTGAGCCAAGAAGAGCGGTCTTCCAGGCGAAGTATCCTCCTGAAGTTGCAGCTGCGCTACAAAAGGAATTTGCGGAAGCCAAAACCTTTGGAGAAGTGCGGGAAAAGTATATCAAGGGTTTAGAACAGTTCAAGAATTTCAATATAACTACCAAAAAAGTGATTTTATACCACATATCAGTCGGTAGCTATGATAGTGGCTATGCTCATAGGGATGAGCCTGACAGGTTGCATATAGACATAGAAGCCGGTGTATTTGAAGAACAAGAGACTACTTCTGCTGCTGGTGACAAACATTACGACTATATCAAAGTAGAGGGTGCGTTTAATTTCAATATGGGTTATCCTACCTGGAGTAGAAGCCATCGTCATAGTTCCCAACTACCCTATACCGAGGAAAATGAGAAGTTCTTCCTTTACATTGCTGAACATATGAGGATTCTTATCGCGCAACTGCATGAGATTGACGATCCCGCGAAGCTGGAAGGTTTCATTAATGCCGGAAGGCTGCTGCCAATTGGGAAAGCAGATAATTAACCTTATCTACATAGGAGGTAAGAGATGGTTTATATCAATGACGGGAAAGGTGGAAGTTATTTTATTACTGATCCTAGCGCATTGAGTGAAGAGGCAAAAAGTAAAATTCGGGAAGAAGCAATCGTAGCAGCTCTCCACCAAAATTCCGAAGGTGAAATAAGAATAACTCAGAAAACTTCTCAACCAGAACATGGGGGTTCTTACTCGACGTACAGAATTAAGGAGATTTATATAGTCTGTCCACGCTGTAAAATTGGTCGATGGATAGTAGCAGCGTCAGTGTATAAATCCGGTTTTTCCGGCCTCTGCACTAAATGCGTTACAGAATTGATGGACATGGCTTTTGCTCCTTACAGTAGGACGGCGCGTATTATTGCTCTGAGGAACAAAGTGGATGCTTCTCGGAAGAGATTGAGTAGATAAAAAGGGATTATCTACCTAATGTAAATCAAGTACAAGAAAAGAACGAATTGATAGGGAGGAAAAACTTTAATGGCTGTCATTTCAGAGAAACCTATTTATTACTACATCAGGTACATGTCCCAAAAACCCCAAAAGGGTGCCCTGCTGGCTACTGTCTGTCTGGTACCTAAAACAGACGTGACGGAAATCATCTGGCATCGTGGCGTGGCGCTCTGTTCTGTCAAAGATCAGTTCTCCCGTAAAATCGGGCGTAAGATTGCCTATGGTAGAGCGCTGCAGGCCATGGAGCATAGAGGTCATGTGAAACCGGTGATAGAAATCAATACCTTTGCTGCCGAGGCGTTGAGGATGCTGGCGCCTTATATTCACTATTTGTCTGAGCCGGCGCCGTTGCTTGAGCTTGACCCGCATGAGAAATATTTAATATCGAAACTGGATGAGAAGAAACAATAATGTCAGTTGAATTGTTGGATGGACCATGTAAAGGAGCCTATCTGGTAAAGCGATGCCCTATGTTTTTGAGAGCGGTGCAGAACCGGACTGGGGAGACTGACATTCTTGACCAGATTAAAGATTCGCCGAAGAAAAATGAAACAATATTCATTTACATGATGGAGGGAAACCCCGGCTGGATTCATCTTTACATGTCCCCGAGGTCGAAATCCGGCTTCTACGCTACCGGAAAATACCGGTATTTACCGGACATTCCCGGTGAGCAATTCCGCGATAATGCGGTCTGGCAGAGCTGGGCAACTGAGCAAATGAATATAATCTTACCGGAGTGCCCACAAGATGAAAGTAGCTAATGTAGCAGTGAAGTGTCCGATCTGTGGGGAGAGTAAATATATCCAGTCATTAGGGAGAGTCAAACTCGACGGGCTTGATCCTTTAATGGAGAAGTTTATTTGTAAACGCGAGTCTATAGAATGGGAAAAAGATGACTTTAAGGTGAAAAGACGCTACTGCTGTGATACCGTCTTTTATGTAGCGCCCACTCCTAAATTTCGGGATAAGGAGTAATGTGGGACAATCCAATAAGATTGTAATTACGTTTAGTGACCTGCCTTACGTCGAGCTGAGAGCCAATTATCACAAGAGCAACTTCTGGGGGCAGCGTTCTGAGTCGACAAAGATAGCCAGGGATGAAGCGTATAAACTGGCCGTGGATTACAGAAATAAGTACCTCGTCAGAAAGAAGATCGATACCTGTACTATTGAAGAAGTCTTTTACGTCGATAATAAACAGAGGCGAGATATCGAAGGTTTAATGTATGCGGTTAAGCCGTGGATCGATGGTATTGTTGATGCCGGCATCATTGTCGACGACAGTTGGCGACATGTAAAGAAGCTCAGCGGAGAAATTGTTTTTAAAAAAGGCGAAAGATACACGGAAATAATCATTAAGGAGGTGCTATGAAATATGAAAATGCATTGGCAATCGCCGAAGATATCGTAGAACAGCTCCGGCCGTTCTGCGACCGTATCGAGATCGCCGGCAGCATTCGGAGAAAGAAGTCCTGGGTTAAGGACATTGACCTGGTCTGCATTCCGAATAATCAGGGACGGTTTATCGCTGTTCTGCAGAAGATGGGGCTGATTAAGAGCGGAGCTGGTAAACTAATCAGGGTAGAACTCCAATATGGATTTTCCCCAGGCATCATGCTTGATGTCTACATTGCTACTCCGGATATATGGGCTACTCTTCTTCTCATAAGGACCGGTAGCGTCAAACACAATGTTAGTTTATGCATGAGAGCTAAGCAACTGGGGATGAAGCTCCATGCCGATGGTACCGGTCTTTTTAAGATAGTAGCTCAGGGGTGCGAAGGCGTAGAGGTTCGTATTGCCGGCGATACAGAGGAAAGTATTTTCGAGAAGCTGGGATTGCCCTATTTGCCTCCGGAGAAGAGAGAGTAATGTACAAAGTTTATTACAATTTGGGAGGCGAGTTACATATGGTCAGTTGTGGTAGCGGCCCGGAAGCGGGTCCTTACGCTTGGCGTATCGTGATGGGCTACCTTGAATATGGAGCATGGCTCGAGTGGGAGAAGAAAGTATGAAAGCATTATCAGGATTCGCAGAGTGGTTTTGGCTTTTAGCCAAGAACATCAAGCCGGTAGAAAACCGGGTTTGGTCACTTTATCATTATCTTGATCGTAAAGAGTTGCCGCTCCGCGTTTATCTGCATGCCAGCAAGACTAAGACGCCGGCTACTGAAATTAAGTTCATACGTTCTCACTTAACTCCCCAGCAGCTCACGGAATTTGATTCTGTGGACTGGACTATTTATCGCGGCACCATAATTGGCGAGGTCACTATCATCGCTGAAATATACGATGCTGTATGTGGAATAATAGCAGGTGACTACACTGATATTGCAAAATCTGGCTGGTATTTCGGTCCCTACGGCTTCGTTGTCGAGAAGGGTATCCTCTATGATAAGCCCATATCATACAAAGGGCAACTTGGTTTCTTCAAAGTGAATCTGCCACCCCATGCCCCGCAAGTATAACGTCTAAAATCATAGAAATTGTCAAGTGTAGAGAGATTTTGGGGGTTGAAAGCATCCCTTTAATAACTTCATCATCACGAAAATATTAATTAAGGAGGAAGAATTGAAACGTAGAATTTTCGTGTTTTTCGCTATTGTGGTGGTATTAGTGCTTGTGCTGGGACTCGCCGGTTGCAAGACAAAAACGGTTGCTGGGCCGCAAGGATCTAAGGGCGATACTGGAGCTGCCGGTATCGGAATCTCGACTGCGGTAGTCGATGCTGATGGAAACCTGATTCTTACTATGACCGATGGCTCAACCATCAATGCAGGTCTTGTGAAAGGAGACCAGGGTAATACCGGCGCTGACGGTGCCGATGGAATTGGCATAGAGGGACCTGCCGGTCCTCAAGGAGAGCAGGGTGTTGGAATTGCTTCTATGAAAGTTTCTCCTGATGGTAACCTGATAGTTACCTTAACCGATGGCACAGTCATTAACGCTGGTTATGTCCGCGGTTACCAGGGAGATCAAGGGCCGCAGGGCCCACAGGGTGATACCGGGGTCGGTATTGTTAGTATCGTCGATAATCTCGACGGGACTATGACTATCAACATGACTGATGGTTCTAGCTACACAGTGACATTGCCACAGGGCGAAGATGGGGTTTCGGTTGTCAACGTCTACTTTCGCACCTGGTATTATAGCTGGGATATATGGCATATGTCTCCCCATCACAACTTGATGGTTGTGTTATCTGACGGCACTGAAATAGATGCCGGTCAAATAGACTAACAGCGAAAATTCCGTGGGGTATCTGCATAAGATACCTCACGGAAAATCCAAGGAGGCTCGACTATGACTCTTGAAAATAACTCACCGATACAATTGGCTATTGTTCCCGGAGACGTTGTAATAAACCCCTCAGATTACAGGATAGGTGACTTTGTTCTTTTTGAGGGTGATGGTCCAGCCTTTACAGTTCTATCATGGATGCTCGGCAATTTCAGTGAAGAATGGAGAAACTTGCCGTATAAACCCTGGCACGTTGGTTTTATATCTCACATATCAGATGTAGGTACTGTATGGGTTTGTGAGGCGAAGGGCGGTGAAGGTATTACCGAATCGAACCTTTTCTCTTTCAAAGAGCCTTACCTGGTATTCAGATGGTTTGATAGCCCTCCAGATCCACTTATTGTCAAAGCGTTTATCGATGAGTACCGTGGGGAGAAGTATGACGCATTCTGGGGCTATGCGTTTGTAATCCTCTGGTATGGCTGTCGCCGGTGGCCGTTGATCATAGACTATAACTGGATGTGCTGGGAGTGGCTATGGTTCTTCGCGATGACCTTCGGGAAGCCTATCACTAATATACACAAGTATCCTTTCCTGCCGTTACTCCTTGATAAACTTCATTACCCGGGTTGGTCAAGGAATAGATGCTTGCTGCCCCGAGAGAAAATATTATGAAGAAGACAAAGGAATACACATCTGCAGATCTGGTAAATCTTCTCCGCGACAAATATAAGGTTTATGACATTACCAATGGTAATAATCCAGCGATACTACTTGAGCAGGTTGCTAACGCTACCGGTTTCAGTGCCGGTCGGTGGATAGATGCCGCTGTATTCGAGATGTGGCCCTCAAAAGGATTAACTCGCCGGGCTTTTGAAATCAAGATAAGTCGGGGGGATTTTCTCCGGGAAATGAACAATCCCTCAAAATATCAATGGTGCCGGCAGCACTTCCACGAGTTCTGGTATGTTGCTCCAAAGGATGTCATTAAAGTGGAAGAATTGCCTGAAGGAGCTGGTTGGTTATATCCTGCCGGCAGTCGTCTTATTACCGGACGCCAAGCATCGCATATCCGTAATCCCGAACTCAATGACGAGCTGCTGGCGTCTTTTCTCCGTTCTGCAGGTAAAGAAATTCAAAATGCTGCCAAACGTGATAAGGCTCAAATACTTAGCCAGGACGAAGGTTATCAAACAGCTCTAAGGTATGAAAAAGCAGTGCTCCAGTTTCTTCTGCAAAGGGGTAATCACTCCTATATCCATCCGGAGAGTGAAGGTGCAGTAATAAAACTTCTCGAAGATGCTACGATGGACAAAGAGCTTAGACAAAAGAAATTGCAGCTCGAGGAGGTCTCTAAAAAATTACAATGTGACATCGCAGAGCTCTTCAATTTCTTCGCGGCCGTTGCTACTAAGGGTATATTGTCGGTCGATGAAGCCGGTAATTTTCTTATCCAGAAGTGGGGTGATCAGGATCCTGTGGATAAAGATGCATTGAAAGCCATGAAGAAACATGATTATATGAATAAGTATTTGCAACTGATTGAAAATGTTCGTGCATGGGAGAAATTATAATATGGAATGTCTATGTGGTAAGAAAATGAGCTTGCTTGGAAAGATAATCATGCCCCACAAGGTAATAGGTAATATTACTGTCTGGTCTTGTTCTCTGGAGGGCTGCGGCCGCATCTATCTGGATGGGGATCCTCACGGTACTTGGTATCTTCCGGAGACCAATGAGAGCAAAGATTTGCTCGGTTGAAAATGAGGTTTTTAGCCTCTTCGGTTTACGCTGTTTCTGTCTTCATCATCTTCAGGCAGTGAGGTAACTGTCGTTGGTGGTAAAGAGCGTTGTACCATCATAAGAATGATACTGGCTGTCAAGGAGCCGATCATCCCGAATAAAAATGTCTTTAAATTAGAGCGCTTCTCATCTGGGTTCATGAATTAACCTCATTAATTACCATTTCTTTACCCGGTATTCGTAGGGCGCCGCGACGCCGTCATCCGCTGCCTGGTCGCAAAATACCTCTATACGAACTGGCCCATATATCTCCCATCCTGTCCACCACCAAAACAGAAAAGCCAGTTGGCCATCTGTACCATCAGCTAACCAATCATCGTTCATTACTTCCCGTTCACCGCCAAGAATAGTTTCGTAAGCACGGATAGTAATAGTCGCTCCAATATTCCAAATGCCCGGAAATATTTCCAGATATGCTTCCTGAAGTCTCCACCACTGATTAACTGCGCCATAGGTCCACAGATCTGCGCCGGGATTGCCGCTGGTGGCCACTCCGGAATTCCAGTTCGCCGTCGTGGTCGCCTGAACGATCCTCGAGCGTTCTACTAATAATTTGATTGCGGATGCTAAGCCCATTTTACCTTCTCATTAGC
>JAQULX010000152.1 GCA_028718465.1 Dehalococcoidales bacterium
CTGTTTTTGGGATAATATTATCCTATAGTTTGAGCTTTGTCAAGTCCCTAAGTTGTTATAGACTCCGCTATCGAGCCCTCTATGGTTTCTCCGGTTGACCTGCTATGGCAATTATCAGGTAGAACTCTGTCCGAAGACCGTTTCCTCTACTTCTCCGGAGACTCTCCCGGGGTCACCCCCTGCCGGCATTGGGGAGCTACTATTTAAAAACTGCGCACAGCTAAATGGTGTATAGCCAAAGGTGTGCGCCGCAGTTATGCCAGGTAAGCTTCCTGAATATGCCGGATGCTGAAAAATCACCTTTTTAAATCATTAGTAGATGCCACTCGTATTGTGTATCGAGCGTATAGATAGAATAGTATAGACAGAATTGAATAATAGCTTGGCAGCATGAAGCGCGACCGTAAAAATTGAGAACTAAACCAGATGAAATTTTACGGCCTTTTTATTAAAATGAGGTAAATCATTTTAATTGAGGGTTGAGTAAACATGCCACGTACATGCTTTGTAATCATGCCATTTTCAACCAGTACGTCATGTTCGGAAGAACAGTGGACACATATTTTCGAAACGATTTTTAAACCAGCCATAGATGGGGCGGGTTTAGATTACGAATGCCGGCGGTCAGTGGCCACACGGGGTAATATTGTGGCATCCATTTTGCAGGACCTGAAGGATAGTTATGTTGTTCTTGCTGACTTAACTGATCGCAACGCTAATGTTTTTTACGAGCTTGGCGTTAGACATTCACTGAAAGACCGGACAATTCTCCTTGCGCAGAAACAGGAAGATATTCCGTTTGATCTTATTGCCTACGCTTACCATGTTTACGACTGGAAAACGGAAGAGGGGAAACAGGCTTTAGCTAAAAGACTTGCCGAACTTCTAACGGAAATTGATAGTAAACCCGAGAGACCGGATAATCCAGTAAGCGACTTTTTGGGGAGAACTGAACCACAAAACTTAGCTCCATCCGCTACACCGGTTCAACCTCGGGAAGTTATTTTTGCTCAATCACTTGCAGGTGATTCCGCTGCTGGAGTTAATGCGGTAGAATTCGCTCGAAGATTAGCCAGAGAAAATACCCCACAGGCAGCAAACACAGTATATCGGCTAACCAAAAATTCACTTCTTCCAGAGATTCAAAAAGCCGTCAATGATCTTAATCAAAAGGATATTCCTAATCAAATCCCAGAAGATCAGATTCTCGACAAAGCAAGAGGATACATCAGTGTGGTCGAGCCTCAGACCAAGAAAGTTGAAGAATTTGTATTAGCATCTGTAGAAGAGCAATGGATTCCGGGGGTTCGTTTAGGCTTACGATTATCCGGTAACTTAATATCCCTAACAGAACGCCCGCATTCTGGCCGTAGCGTGAAATTTGCTCAAGGGACACCGGAATTGTTAGCCTGGAGATTATTACTTATAAGCGGCGCAAAAGCGCTTTCAGAGGAAGCTTTTCCTGTCCTGGGATATATTTTAAAAGAACCTATTGAGGTAGAAGACCATAATGGTCGGTTTAGTAACCTAAACCTAATAAAAAGGCGGGACTTGTTTTGGCCGGAGGCTCTTCTCGGTAATGCCTATACCGGAGCTAAGTATCTTGTTGAACTCTGGAATGCCATCCCCCACTTACATACGTTCTTTAGTTCTGAGGAAGAATATCAATTTGATTTAGCAAAATTCTATATGGTTGCCGCTTTAGCTACGCCGACAGATGGTTTAGGTCACCCACTCTATCCCGGTTATCGTTTGTTCCCCGGAGCCAGGAGAGCTATGTCATCTCTCCATAGTAGGCTTGTTAACTCGGATTCATATTTAGAAGGCATCGCACAAGCTTTAGGGGAAACCCCAGCCCAATTTCGAGAAAATTGGCCTGAGAGGGTAAGGCGTTTAAATGACACAGAGTCAGGGGTCCGCCACCCGTGGCTTGAACAGTTACGCTTTCCCATTGCCCTTAGTGAAGAAAAAACTGAACTGTGAAGCATTTAGCGATTTCTTTTAAGCAATAGCGATAGGACCAAGAAGTTCCGAGACAAGTTTATCAATTGTCTGAGAAACTCCATCCTCCTGTAAAGCTGCCCGAATTTTTTGCCTAGCGGTAATAAAGTACATTTCTTCTTTTAATTGGACTGACGATGAGACCTGTTCAGCATGGATTGCTGCCTCTACTAATGCCTGATGAATTTTATGGGTGCTCTCAAATCGAGGAATCGGCAACTGTAGCATTACTTTATCAAAATGCCGTGCTCCCCACTGCCCACGTGCTTGTAACGATTCAGCTTTTTTTCTAGCAACTTCGCTATTTAATATGGCAATAAGATAGTAGCCTTCAGGTTTATCATCTACTTTAATCCAATAAAGTGTATTCTCCATAATGGCTTCTTTTTCAAGCATTAAAGTAGCAGCGGGTAAAGTACCAGCTTTGCTATAGACTACTCTGATAGGTGCAATCGGGAATTGAGCTGTTAATTTGCCATAGTAATCAATTTGCTGCTTAAAAGTAATTCCGCTTTGACCATTCTCTTGCCACAGTTTTTCGGCTTTTGCGAGCCATTTTGCCAGATAGATGTATCCGGCTTTTTGAGCAGTCTCAGCATCAAAAAGTTGCTGTTCTCGTGTATCCCAAGGGATGACTGCCATTACTGGACCTAATGCCCGGTATGGAGCGATTGATTCTCCCAGATATAAAGGTCTTAAAAACTCTTTCTCGACATTATCTCTTAATGAAGGAAGTTTCTTCCAGGGCAACTTTTCTTGACTGGTACGCCGGCTCTGTACAATCGGAGCTTTCGGATTCGCTCCTAATGTTCCGGCATCAGATGGCTCAACAACACAAAGTACACGCGGGAAAATAGTAGCCCCGTTCTTGAATTCGTCTTTATAGGGTGAGGCATCCTCTTCGTCAGATATACTTGGCCATTCTGCACTCCGCCAGGTTAGATAAGTCTCCGCTTCCGTTATTGAGGCATCCCTTTTAGGCAAGTTGCCCGAAGCTGATAGCACGTTGGATGGTAGATTTGTCCCCTCGGCATTGCCACTGGTGGCAAACAATACGCAGGAAGGCACTGGGAATAAGGGTTGTACCTGATCGGACAGGATCCAAGCCGAAATGAATTTAACAGTGGCATAGATTTGCGAATAACTCTTTCCACGAACTGTGCCATAAATCCCTTTCCTGAACCCCTCAAATTGTTGGCGGGTCATCGCAGCATAGGGCATTACGAAAGCAATATTGCAGTTCCCTTTCAGGTATAATTCCACAGAACGAACGAAAAAATAACCCGAAAGGTCTTGATGAGTAGCTACTTTACCTCCGGCCCACAAACCTCTTGCCTGGCATTCTTCACGAAAGCGCTGCTGCATATCCCGATCCATAAAACGGTAAGATAGCCATGGGGGATTACCAATAACAACATCTGCTTTTTGAGAGTCCTGACTTAACCAGACCGGACGTACTAGATTCCGGGCAACGAAACCCCAAATATGGTCACGACCTGAGCAATTAAGTTGATGCAGAGTATCATACGTGCGGGCTAAGGTATTTATAGTCTTATCATTCAGGCGGTAATCCCTTTCAAGCCAGGCTGTAAGTCCGTCAGCGGGTGCATTCTGCTTACTTAATTCCAGCATGCGCTCAATTACTGCATCGAACAGACCGGGATCGCAGGTAACCTCAAAGGGAAATTCCAATAACTCATGGGTTTCCGGGACTTCGATCAAAACATCGCGTTCTGCAAGAAATCCATGAGTATTCCATTGCAATGAGTCACCCATGTAGATCGGAATGTTCAGTGTCTCTGGTCGACGCTTTAGGCGTTCCTGTCCAAGCGCCAATAGAAATGTCACGCGAGCAATTTGTGCTGAAACAGGATGAACATCAACTCCAAAAATCTGCCGGCAGGCTTTACTGATACCTTCAGATACCGGAACTCCTGCCTCATCTGAAGCTTTAAGCAATCTGCGTACGGCATGAAAGATAAAAGTGCCGGATCCACAGGCAGGATCTATCACCCTTTCTTCAAGCGGCGATTTGATTGCTTCTGCACACACTTTCTGGGCTAACCAGTCAGGTGTATAATATTCGCCTAAAACATGCCTTTGTTCTGGATCGATCAAGGACTCATAAAGTCCTTTTAAGACATCGGTCTGTACATCTTCAAGTTTAAACCGACTAGCCTGTAAGGCTATACGACGCACCAGACCAGGGCCGTTGTCTGAAGCGAGTATCCAGTCGAAAAAGTCCGATTCTACTGCTCCGCCAATACCAACCTCTTGGAATCTCTTTCCAGAAAGTAATTCCCCCGGGTCAGTCACTGCTACTCCTAAGACTTTGGCAGCCATCGTTTTGGCAATTACTGTGAGGTAAGTATGCTGGAAGAAAAGCGAATCTTCATTGATGGCGGTGCCATAAACCCGACGAATAAGCTGTGACCATAAGTCGCGCTTTAAACGGACATCCGGGTGTTGGTTTACTTCATTCCAAATTGATGTAAGCTCTTGCCTGGCTACGTTCCAAGCCAGACTCCGCCTTCCAAGTTCGCGCTCGACAATTTCCGCACTGGGCACAAGTTCAGAGCTAACCGCTACAACTGAGCTAAGCCACACGAGCAGTTGCCTCGGTCGATCCACCGGTATGTCGAAAGGTTCATAGCGCTGGAGTTTCTGGTCGTGAAGCTCATAAGGGATGAAAATTGCTCCATCCGTGGCAATCCCTATAAAATGCAGCCCTGTCTCTTTTTCTCTCTGAGACAGATAATCCGGTAATTTGCTTTCAGCATCATGTTGTTCTCGCCGTAGATCCGACTTGAACTCAAAGAGGGTTCTTCCGAGCAACGCATCAATCCGTCCTCGTACTTCAGGTACCCGTCTTTCGAAATCAATCTCTGTACTTTTAGCTCCTAATCCATCCACCAAAAGCTCATAAATCAGGGATCGCACTTTCTCATGCTGTGGCCTCGTAGCTAATTCGGAGACAATTTCATGTAAACGCTCTGAAGTTAACGGCATTTTAGTTTCCCTCATCAGTGATTGATAGCAAAAGTCATATTTACTATCATCCCATAAGCCAATTAGGTACATCTTATCACAAAGCCCCCTAGCAAGAGAATAATATACGCTAAACAATTAGAGCTTAATAGTTCCATTACCAGCGTGCTATACTTAAGGTTGAAAATAACCCAACTTATAAATTGAAGGACATTTTTAATGAACTTTCCCGGCTTAGAATAACCTCTTTATCGATACCTTAAGGAGATAAGCTAATGGATGCAACTCTGGTTTCCACAATCGCTGTATTCATCGCTGCCTTGTCAGCAATGGCGGCGGCGTGGACTGCTTTAGAAACGAATAAATTGCGTAAGGATAGCTTGCGACCGTTACTGGTGCCGGTTGGTGGCAAGGAAGGGATATCACGCCTGACTGAATGGCCAAGATTGGATGATACAAGGGATTGGCTGCAAGTACATAATATTGGCATGGGACCTTGTGAAAACATAGCAACTCGATTGGAATTAAGATCCGGGACCGGTTCGCCAACTGTTCAACTTGAAGAGATATGGACTAGTATTAAGCCGCTTGCGTCAGGTGAAAAAACGACTGTATTTCAGCGAAAAAATAGCGAAAAACCATATGAAATTTACGATGACCATTGGATTGTCATTAGTTATGATGATATCTTCCATCGTCACTTTGAAACCGAGGCCAGGCGCATAAAAGAGACAAATGATTGGGTGAGTATAAAGACGATACGGGTAAATAAACTACGGCCTCGCATAAGAGAGGTGGACTATTATAAGAGTGCATTCGGCAAAGCCGAAACTTAAATTTTTATATTTTTACATTTACCGACATGGAATGTCTGAATGTGTAGTTAGAAGCGGTGTTTTGTGACCCAATAGTAGGTTTCAATTTGGAACAATGTCCTCAATACATAAATTTTTTGCCATGTAATACACCTGGTAAAGAATAGTTAAGAGGTAGCTAAGACCATGACCTCATTGATATATATACTTCAAGAAGATCAAGCTTGCGTCGCGATGGATACTCTCTCCTTAACTTCTGATGATGGTAAGCCGCTAGTATTTACGTCGAAGATGTTTCCTATGCCTCACCTCAATGGGCTAATTTGTGGAACCGGCGTTTTGAATTTTGTTTCGAATTGGGTAGAGAATGTGAGAACAAAATTTGTTGTAAAGGACATGGAACATTTAAGCATGTTCACTGTTGAGCCAATTCGAAAGCTTTGGCAGGATTTCCATTTCAATGGACAACAAACATCTACTATTTATTATTTCGGTTATTCTAAATCTAGTCTCAGGTTTAAAGGATATGCTTTTCGGTCCACGAATAATTTCAATAAGGAAGAACTCCAATATTCGATTGGAATCAAGCCGCAAGTGATTAATATGGAATTAAACAATATACCAGATGATATCATTCGTATTATGAGGGATCAAAAGGAACAAGATGATCAATTACCTTTAGGGCAGCGATTAGGAATTGGAGGAGAAATACATCTGGCGGTTATTACGCAGAACCAGATAAATATATTTAATATACATACTTTTGAAGACTATGATAGTTGCTTTCATCAAATGTGTGAGAGACTATCACAGAACAAATAAATCAATGTTCCTTAACCCACTGGATGAGGTCTTCTTTGAGGAAAACTCTTTTATTGCCGATCTTGTGAGAGGGTAATCCTTCCTTGATAAGTTTATAAATCGTTTGATGGCTGACCCGGAGAAATTCCTGGGCTTCAGATCGG